>JAHFQD010000035.1 GCA_023266455.1 Candidatus Muproteobacteria bacterium | reverse complement strand
ATCGGGGAACCTCGTACGGTCGGTGGTTCGCCGTTTTCCGGCAAGACGTTCGTGCTGACCGGCACCTTATCGACGATGACGCGCGACGCGGCGAAGTCCCAACTGCAAGCGCTCGGCGCTACGGTCAGCGGCAGCGTGTCGAAGAAAACGCATTATGTCGTCGTCGGCGAAGAACCCGGTTCGAAGGCGGACAAGGCGAAAGAGCTGAGCGTGACGATATTGGACGAGAACGGCTTTATCGAATTACTTAAGAATGCGAATCGTTCTGTCGATTGATGCGCCATGATCAAACGCATAACGGTAACGACTTCTAGACAAGGGTTGTACGACGTTACCGCGCAAGTGGTGAAAGCGGTACATGAAGCCGGTGCGCGCCAGGGTTTGTGTACCGTGTTTATCCGCCATACATCGGCGAGCCTAGTGATCCAAGAAAACGCCGATCCATCGGCGAAACGGGATTTAGAGCGTTGGTTTGGTCGGTTGGCGCCGGAAGACGATTCACTCTATACGCATACGACTGAAGGACCGGACGATATGCCGTCGCATATTAAGGCGGCGCTCACGGCGACGTCGTTGTCGATTCCTATTGATAACGGCAAATTAGCGTTGGGGACGTGGCAGGGGATTTTTCTTTTCGAGCATCGCCATCACGGTAGTCAGCGCGAAGTCGTGCTGCATATTAGCGACGACTAACGCTACAACTCCGTCAGCTCGAAATACAGTAACAAGGTCCGTTGCACGAACAAATCGTTGTCGTCGCTCACCATGAAGAAACGATTGCCTTTGTGGCGTGTCAGTCCTTCGAAGTTGTCGATCTGATGACCTTTGGAAGCGTCGAGGGTAACGACGTTTGTCACCGCGAGCGGTTCGTTGGACGGCGTAGCAGGTAAGCGCACTAACGAGAGCGTGACGAGGTTGTGCATCACGCCCCAATCGCGTTCCAGCACCAGCACGCGTCCGTCGCCGAGACATTCCATGGCAGTGATGCCGAAGTAACGTCCTTGCGGATAACGCCAGTTTTTTCCCGACAGGCTGAAAATTCGCGTCATGCCTTCCGGTTCTTCGCGCAACGGCCGTTCCGGCGCGGTTAGCACACCGAGCGTCGGATCGACGCAGACCGATTCCAACATTTGATTCGGGCTTTGATACGCCGCCCGGTCGGTTAGCGGTGTGGGTAATGGGAGTTCTTCGATCGCTTTGCCGTCGGGCCGATAGCGCACGATACGCGGCATGCGTTCGAAACTGATTAAGAGTTCGGCATCGCCTTTGCGGCCGTTACGGCCGTGCAAAATGTCGAGGCCTTCGGTGTCCGCTTGCCCATATTTGAAAGGCTTACCGTTTTTCGGTTCTGTGAGCGTGACGACGTTCAGCACACTGAGGCCTATTAGCCGACCGTCTTTGATTTCAGGTTTGAGATGGAACAGGTAGCCCTTGTCGGACAGGGCGTAGAGAATTCCTTCGTCGTCGTCCCAGGCGAGACCGGATAATTGCGATAACCGGATGCCATGGATTTTTATGCTGGGTACTTCCAGCATGCCGAGCGAACGGAGTCGACCCGTGACGGTATCGTCCGGCGAGCTCGACGCTAAGGGTACGAGGTGAGTATCCAGTACTAAGGGAAAATCCTGATCGCCGGCCGCCGGGAGCGTCGACAATAACAATGCCCCGGCGGCCAGCAAACAGTGCAGGCGATAATTCATGTAAACCGCTGACGAACCGTATCAGCTGCTGGTTGTGGTGACGATCTTGGCTTTCGTTTTCAGTTCTTTCAGCATGTCTTGCAGACGTTCTTCCTGAATACGGCGGCGCAAGCTCGCGGGCGCGCGCGGATCGGTCATGAATTCTTCAAACGTCGGCAGTTTCAGCGGGCGGATGTCGTCTACTTTGATCACGTGCCAGCCGAATTCGGATTTGACGGGGTCGGATACCTGACCTTTTTGTAGCGTCATGAGCGTGTTGAAAAATTCGGGAACAAAGCCGGTGCCTTGGCTAACCCAACCGAGGTCGCCGCCACGTTTGGCGGTTTCCGCGTCGGTCGAACGCGTCTTCGCGAGTTGTTCGAAGCCCGATCCGGATTTGAGTTTCTTCGCCACGTCTTGCGCATCTTCCTCGCTCTTCACCAGGATGTGACGGGTCTTGTATTCGTTCTTGTTGGTTTTTTCGATTTCCGTTTCGAAACGTTTTTTAACGTCGTCGTCGGTAACCGGCGTTTGTGTAAACGATTTGCGGATAACTTCTTGCGCCAAAACGTTTTCGCGTACGCGTTTCAGACGAAAATAAACGTCCGATTCTTTTTCATAACCGAGCGCGGAGCCGTGTTGGGCTAAGACCACACGATCAATCAATTCGTCGACGACGAGCTTGCGTTCTTTTTCTTTATCCGCAATCGGCTCTTGCTGGTTCTGCCGCAACTGCAGATAGTTTTCGAAATCCTTCTCGGTGATTTTTTCACCGTTCACCGTCGCCAGGACTTTGCTGTCGTCGGCGAATTTTTTATCGCAACCACCGAGCAAAACCGCGGTAAGCGCGAGGGGAAGGGCGATATTGCGTAACACAGACATGGCTTTTCCTTTGTCGTCGAGTTTCATAGTTGATTAAATTTCGTTCGGTGCAAGAGCCCGTATAGAAAGGGCGTGAATGTCGGTTCGCAGCATTTCGTCCAGCGCATCGTACACCATTCGATGCCGTTGGATGGGGCTCAGCCCGGCAAATTTTGCCGATACCACGGTGACAGAAAAATGCCCGCCGGACGCCGCGCCGGGATGGCCGACGTGGTGCGCGGAGTCGTCGGCGATGTCTATTCGTTCGGCTTGAAGTTTTTCGCGCAAACGATTTTCGATAGCGTCGGTTTGCCGACTCACGGAAAGACCTTGCGAAAGGGGTTGACCGTTACGCTGGCATAGACACCGGCGGTGACATAGGGATCTATTTCTGCCCAGGCGCGCGCTTGTTCCAACGACTCGAATTCCGCCACGATCAAGCTGCCGGTGAAACCGGCAGGCCCCGGATCGGGCGCGTCGACGGCGGGGAGTGGACCGGCGATTAGCAATCGTCCTTCCGTTTGCAATTTCTTTAGACGCTCCAGATGCGCCGTGCGTGCGCCTAGGCGGCGTTCGAGACTATTCGGTACGTCGGTTCCGACGATGACGTAATGCATCAGGAAGGCGTGTTATCAGAACGATGTGGTAGATGGCGCGCGAGAAAAAACGCTTGGATGAGAGTAAAGAGTAAGGTGATTCCGAGTACCCAGAATACCTTGAATTCCACCCACATATCCTGCCGCGCTTGCGCATTGAGCATCGGACGAAAATAAAATGCTACGTACAAATTAAGTATGCCGAGCGCGATGAAGAACACACCCCAGGATAGATTCAGTCGTCGCCATACCAGCTCGGGGAGTTCCATATGTTCGCCGAGCAAACGTTTAATCATGGTGTCGCGTCCGACGAAATGGCTGCCTAGCATCAACAACGCCAAGATCCAGTAGGCGATCGTGGGTTTCCATTTGATAAACATATCGTCGTGCAGCAGCAACGTTAGCCCGCCGAAGACGACGACGACGCCGAGCGTGACGACTTGCATGGTTTCGAAGCGCCGGTGTTTGAGCCAATACCAGGCGACTTGTACACAGGACGCGACGATGGCCGCCGCGGTGGCGATGTAGATATCGTAAAACTTGTAAACCGCGAAAAAGACCAATAACGGGAGCAGGTCGTAAAGGAATCGCATATATCAGATCGGTTCGATGGCCGGTTATTTTGTCATCATGGCGATGGAGTAGCAATAAAACCGCGCAACAACCTGGCCACGCGTCTTCCCGCCGGCAATCCCACTTTTAGCTGATTTCATCAGTTAAAAACATTTTCCTAATCCGATCATCAAGCCAAGACAGCGCTTCGTCGGTGCGATGATATCGCTCGATGTGATTGTTGATACGTCGGAATCTTTTTTTCTTGCAGACCTGAGATGTCACTTAATACTCGGTATTGAAGTACCCGATTTTTTTACTTTTAAACTATTACAGCTCAAGGAGACTTACGATGAGCGTTCCATGCGAAAAATTGATCCCCTTTTCCGTTCCCTCCTACGACCAACTTCTTTGCGACTACGATGCCGACTACCGCGCGTTGTGGCACTACATGCATCCGCGTCCGCGCGCGTGCTTCACGGTCGACATGCTGCAAGAGATGCGCGACGTGCAAGAGCAAGTGAGTCGTCACGGTACTCAATTTTCCACGGGGAGCGATGACGTACGTTATCTGGTTTTGGCGTCGGCGGTTCCTTCGATATTCAATCTCGGCGGCGATCTCGATTTATTTTTTAAATTAATTTCGAATCGAGATCGGAACGGATTGCGCGCTTATGCCGATCTGTGTATCGATTGCGTTTATGGTTATGCCACGCACGCACACAAAGAAGGATTGATGACGATTGCCCTGGTGCAAGGCAAGGCGTTAGGAGGAGGATTCGAAGCGGCGCTTTCGTGCAACGTGTTGGTGGCTGAGCGTGGCGCCAAACTTGGGTTTCCGGAAATTCTTTTCAATTTGTTCCCCGGCATGGGCGCATATAGCTTTTTGGTTCGACGGTTGGATCCGATTCGCGCGGAGCGTTTCATGCAACAAGGCGAGCAATATTCGGCCGAGGAGTTGTATGACATGGGTGTGGTGGATGTGTTGGCCGAGAATGGAGAAGGCGTGCACGTGGTGCGCGAATACATTCGACGTCGCGAACGTGTCCGCAACGGCATGAGCGCGATTCAACGGATACGCGAGGAGAGCCATCCGGTGACGCGAGAGGAGTTGGATCGCATTGCCACGTTATGGGTGGAAACGGCGATGCAAATTACCTCGCGCGATTTGCGCACCATGCTTCGATTAACGTCGGCGCAACATCGGTTGCATGCGGCGGAGCCGGTGTCGACGAAACCGCAGATAATACCATTCCCTTTCGAGGATAAGCGTTCGGTGGTTGAAGAAGAGGGACTAGAGTCTTTGATCGCGGGGTGACTAGACCGATTTCCCACTTTGATCGGTTATCGTAAATTCACGCAGCGCCTTCGCCGTTTCGGCGAAGGCGCTTTCTAGGGTTTGCAACATCTGTCCGCCGTCGCGTCGAAATTCGATGAGGCCGCAGTTCTCGATTTCGTGGCAAGTTTGCACGAGACGCATGGCACCGAGATTCGCGCCATTTCCTTTTAGCGCGTGGATAGCGTCGCAAAATGCCGCGTGATTCTTTTTGGTTACCGCCGCCATTATGTTGTCGAGCAATCGCCGACATTCGCGTTCGAATTCCTGCAGTATTTGCTTTATGCCTTCCGGATTCTGATAGAGGCGATCGATGTCGTTGATGACTTCCATATTCAGCAACGGCGCGTCCTGTGCCGGCGGCGTGGTCGGACGTCGTCGCTGTAATTCGTAAATTTGCGTTTCTTCCAGCAGACGCTCGATCGTGCCGATTACCTTTGCCGCGGTGCAAGGTTTGGTGAGGTAAGCGTCGGCACCGGCATCCGCAGAGGCCATTTGCGCGTCGACGGTCGCGTTCGCGGTCAACATCACGATGGGAATTTTCGGACCGCCATAGATCGAGCGATATTTCTTGATGAGTTGAATGCCGTCGATGCCCGGCATGTGCATGTCTAGCACCGCCGCTTTGTAATCGCCTTGCAGCATCATATCCAAGGCTTGATCGCCGTCTTCCGCGGTGTCGACTTCGTAGTTCGCGGTTTCCAGGATTTTTTTGATGATCATGAGATTGGTGCGGTTGTCGTCCGCCACCAGCAAGCGCGGTCGCTGGCCTCCGGATTTTCCCCACGCCCATGGTTCTACTTTGAGCACGCCGTTTTCAGCTTCCAAATCGTGACGAATCGCCGCGTGTACGACGTTGAAGAGCACGGTCGGCGAAACGTCGGTGGGCAAGGCCGTGGCATAACCCCATTGACGGAGTTGTTCTTCCTCCGGCGCGACATCGCACAACAGGGAAACCGGGGTGAACGATAGCGCTGCTTTGTCGAGGAACGCTTGAGCGCCATGAACGCCGCCGGGAGAAATCACCGCCTGACTGTCCACCAATACCGCGTGAATCGGTTTGCCGAGCCGGATATTGCGCGCCAACAATCCAACTGCTTCCTCCGACGACGGCGTAACGATTAGTGAAACGCCCCAGTCTTGGGTGAACGACGCGATGCGCGTTTCCAAGGATGCGTTTTTCGATATCAACAACACGCGCAGGCCGGCGATCGATTGGTTCGTATCGTTTTGCGGTTGCAGCGGGAAGCGTATCTCCGTGAAAAACGTGCTGCCTTCGCCTTTGATACTATGAACGCCGAGTTGTCCGCCCATCAATTCCGTGAGTTGTTTGGCGATGGTCGTGCCGAGTCCGGTGCCGCCATATCGTCGCGTCGTACCGGCGTCTTCTTGAGAAAAAGCGTCGAAGATATAGGACAACGCCGCGGGTTCGATGCCGACGCCGGTATCGCGCACTTCAAATCGAATCAACGCGGAACGTGCGTCCTTCGAGACGAGCTGGGCCTCGAATGAAACATAACCTTCGTGAGTAAACTTGATGGCGTTCGACAACAGATTCAACAAGACTTCATGCAAATGATGCGGATCGCCGACAAGCTGATAAGGCACGGCGGGATCGATGCGCAACATTAGCCGGAGACTTTTTTCCAAAACAATACTTCTGACCATGCGCGCACAACGCGAGAGCAGTTCATGTAAATCGAATTCGGTGATGTCGATGGAGAGTTTCCCGGCTTCGATCTTGCTGAAGTCGAGCACGTTATCGATTTGCCGGATCGATACTTTGACGGAATCGCGCACGACGTTGAGTAGGGCGCGATCTTCCCGGGTCAGCCGCTTACTGGCCGACAATAGATCGGTCGTGCCGAGAATGCCGTTGAGCGGCGTGCGCAGTTCATGGCTCATGCGCGCCAAGAATTGACCTTTGGCGGTGCTGGCTTCTTCGGCGTGACGTCGCGCTTGATGTAACTGACGTATCAAATGCGCGGTATATCCCGGAATCAAAATAAGACCGGCGAAGACACCGATCGCTAACATCGTTTGATGTTGCCAGAGCGGCGACAGCGCGATGACCACGGAGAATCCGACCACGCTCAACACGGCGCTGACGATCATCGACGTCAACCCGAAGCGAAAACCGTTGCCAAGTGTGACCCAGATGTACAGCACGAAGAACGGAATGCCGATTTCACCCGTCGAGGCCAGGAGATAACTGATGGTGTAAACGTCGGCGATGTTGGTGATCGTGCGGCGCGCGCCGGACGACGTCGTGTCTCGTAAAGCCAACACCATCGTAATAGCCGATAGCGTTAAGTAGCTGAGCACCACCACTAACCAACCGGGCGGACCTTGACTGAAATCGATCGGATAATGATTAAAGAGGAGATAGACGAGTAGGATGACCAACACCACGACGCGGACAATGGTCTGTCCTTGTTCGCGTCCGAGCTCGTCGTGACGCTTCGGCAGAAGACCGCGTTTGCGAGGTAACGACGATGGCGCCCGATCCGTCACGGCGAGGAAATTTTATTCGAGGTTATGAACGGTATGACTGGCGATCAGCGGCGACGTTGAACGGTGGTGTCTTCGACATCCGTTCCTTGAATTTCGCGTTCGCGCTGGATGCGTTCATAGACTTCTTGTCGATGCACAGGCACGTCTTCCGGCGCGGTGACGCCGATGCGTACTTGATTGCCTTTCACGCCGAGAACGGTGATCTGAATGTCGTCACCGATATTGAGATTTTCCCCGACCCGTCGAGTCAGAATCAGCATAAATACTCCGTTAGGACTTCCGATGTAATAAAGCGAATTTCCAGAATTGAACGATGGGACAATTAGGTAGAGTGTAATACTAGCCGGCTGCCGGGAAAACGGCCTGATGACCATTTTCCCCGGCAGGGAAGAAGAAATAAAACGGCCCGGTGGAGATCCGGGCCGGAAAGGCCTGTTTTAGAGGGTTTTCAGGTATTCCAACAACGCGTCCTTGTCGGGGTTAGGCAGGTTGACGCCGTACTCGTGTCCCTTGTTGGAGCTGGCACGCTGGTTGACGTCGAATTTGCTGCCGGCGCGTTCGGCTTCCGGGCCTTGCGCGATGAAGCCGACGTTTACCGGATCGTACAGATCGTATCCGCGATAAAACACTTTAGGGCGTTGCGATACAGGTTTTAAAAGATCGCGTAGCGTCGGTACCGAGCCGTTGTGCAGATACGGCGCGCGCAGCCAGATGCCGTCGAGGAAGGCCGCGAGATAACCGCTCGGTTCCATTTCCACGAGACCTTTGCGCTCGATGCCGAAATTGCGCACGACCTTGTTCGATTCCACGGCCGCGGCCTTACTCCAAGTGTCGAGACGTTCGCGGTCGGTGGCGACTTCTTCGATCGGTATGCGTTTGCCGGTGCGATCGCTCGCATGGCAGCGCGCGCAATTTTTGTCGAATACGGCGGCGCCGGTTTTGACCTTCGCGGGATCGACGGCGAACGGATACTTAGGCGCCTGAATCTCGCCTAAATATTTTTCCAACCATGCGACTTGTCCGAGGAAGTCTTCCTTGTTGTGCGGCTTGGCGCCGAGCAGGCCGAGCGCGGAGTCGATGATGACCGAATGCGCATCGTGGCTGTCCCCGGCGAGGTTCATCAGCATGCCTTGTTCCGGTTTATATTTTTTTAAATTCCAAACCGAGGGCATGTCGGTGGGGCCGATGCTGTTGTCCATCGGAGACTTGATCATGAAATATTTCGTGAGATTGAACGCGTCGTCGCGTCCACGCCCCCATTCCGGAAAGTCTTTGCGATAAACCCAAGCGAATTGTTGTTCGCGTTCGAGCAAACGTTTTCTAGTGAGCGGAATGATGGCGTAGCGATACAGGGCGCGATCCAGCCACGAAAGATCCGTGACCAGTGCGATCTCGCGCATTAAGTTGTCCGGCGTGAAGCGCGGGTCCTTGGCGCAATCTACGAGCAAGCGGAAGAAGCCTTCCAGATTGAGTGTGTGATTCGGGCCAGCCACGACGACCGTGGGATTCTCGTTGACGGTTTTGCGGTAGGTGGTGGTGTGGCAAGACGCGCAGTTGTTAGCGACGCGCGGAAAGCCGATGACTTTTTTAGTAAAACCGACCGGCAGTTCTTGGCCCTGTTCCCACACGATTCCGAACGAGGCGTAACCGCCAGCGCCAGGAAATTTTTCCGGAAACATGCGCGGCAGTACGTAGAAGATCCAATAAGGAATGCCGGAATCGTATTCGCCGCCGAGCGAGCCGTATTTGAAACGCATATCCGGCGTAGCGGTGACCCAGTCGGGTTGTGGCTCTTCGCGGAACAATTTATACCAGCCGGTGAAACCGACGATCGCGGCGAGTACAACCAGTACGAATAAAACGAATTTTACCTTGCGCTTTTTGCGAGGCTGTCCATGTTTCATTACTTTCTCCTGAAAAAGGTACTGGCTATTTACCGTTCCGCGAGACTACCGTCTTGCACGAGATTGGCAAGTACCCCGAGGATGATCTGCATGAAAAAAAATAGGCTTGCCGTCGTTTCGGCGACGGCAAGCCTGGGTTGGTTAAATTTGAAATGCGTTGGCGAAGATTACTTCTTATCGTCCATCACGGCGCAGCCTCGACCCGGGTCGGAGAGCTGCTGCACCGCCGTCGCGATCACGGTGTTTTTATTGCCTTGTACTTTTCGCAGATAAAAATCTTGAATCGGATGATGCGCTTTCGACAACCGCATCGGGCCGCGCGGGCTGTCCAGCTTCGCGCTTTCCATGGCTTGGATCATCTGATCTTTCTTGCTGACGTCGCCCTTAACCGCGGAGAGGCCGATGTCGAGCAGTTCTGCCGTGTCGTAGCCTTCTACGTTATAAACGTCAGGTTCGACGTTGTAGGCCCTCTTGTAAGCTTCGCGGAATAGATTGTTCTTCTTGACGGGCAAATCGTCGCCGTAATGGAGCACCGTCAGCGTATCTTCCGCCACACTACCGGGGACTTCGATCGTGTTATCGGTGATCCAGTTGCCGTAAATCGGGACCTTGCCTTTGAGACCGCTGGCCGCGTAATCCTTCATGAACTTCCAAGCCGAGTTACCCGGCAAGAAAACATAGAACGCATCCGGTTTCAGCGCCGCCACCGGCGCCGGGATCGGTTGAAAATCGATATTAGGATCGCCGGTGAAGGGCAGGGTGAATTCTTTCAGGATTTTGCCGTTGCCTTTCAAATAGGCTTCCTTGAATCCTTCACTATGCTCGACGCCGGCG
>JAHFQD010000302.1 GCA_023266455.1 Candidatus Muproteobacteria bacterium | reverse complement strand
GTTCGGCACACGCATCGCGCTGGTCAAAATTTGGCGTAAATAATTTTCCTTTTGTGGCACACGATACATACCGCGCACGAAGCGCTCGGTCGTCGCGGCGCGATTCTTTTTAAGACGAGTCATGAAAGTAGGATCGAAACTCGGAGGTGGCTCTTCGCCGATAGAGTTGTCGACCAACACCAACGCGCGTAGCGATTTCGTTCCAGCGATGTCGACCATCGTCAGCGATTCCAAAACGCCAAGCGACCAACCGACCAACACCACCGGTTCGCCAACGCGTTCGATCAGCTCGGCGATGTCGCGTGCACGGCGCTCGGCGGTGTAACCGTCGTGTGGAATATCCGATTTGCCCTGCGCGCGCGGATCAAACGCGACGACATGGAACGATTTCTCGAAATGACGAATCTGCAGTTCCCAAATCTCCGCCGGCATGGTCCAGCCAGGCACGAAGACGATGGTGGGACCCTGCCCATCCTCGGTGTAATGCAGGCGCACGCCATCGCTGGCGGAAAAATAGCGATCCGTGGCCATCAACGGCGCTGACATCATCAAAAACGCGAAAAACGTCGCGAAATGATGCCACCGTCGTATACGCCGGTATGATTTGACAGTCCCGAAGGTCATGGGCGGCGCAGACATTACGCGGGCCCGTTCATCCACGCAACCCCAAAAAAGCGTTGAAAATCCGCTCTCCGTCACGTCCATTCGTCCCCCGCTTCCAACGGTTTATCGCTTACGGGGCGCTAGTCTCAGGGCACATGCCATATTTATTCAGTACCTCTTCAAGGAATGACGTCTCTGTGGGCATTTTTACCAAAGACTGTCCGGTTTGCGCCACGAGCCACCCGGTTCATAAGGTTCGTTGCGATTGCGGTTATTGTTTCGACCCCAATAAACTCGATGGCCAAGCGCAAGATTTAGACATCATCGAAACAGAAGAAGAGTTGTATCGCGATTACCTTTCCGCGCGCGCCACACAAGCCGATCAAGAATGGCAGGTCGCCAAAAAATTAGCGGCGACCCTTGCCGATAGCCATGTAAAAAAAGCCGAGTCCTTGCTCGCCGAGCAAGCCGCCCGCGCTGCGCACGCCGAACTCGAGGCGCAAGAAAGTTTGCTGCGCTCGATCAAAGTGCGCGTCAAAGCCGTTCGCGCCAGCGCTCGGTCAAGGAAACCGCCTGCTGTCGTCGCGGTACCCAAAAAACAAATACCCTCGCCGCCGGTTTCTACCCCGATACCAGAACCGTCCGAGATCATCAAAGCCGACGCCCCGACCGCTAAAGTCGTCGCGCATCCGACGAAGGCGAAAGTGGCGAAGCATCCGGCGGCGAACAAGAAGCACACGCCGGCGCCGCGTGCCGTACCGGCCAATGCCAATCATCATGGAAGTAAACCGGTTTCAATCGCGGTAATTCCAAAAGCGCCGGTTGCATCGCCGTCGGTAACCGTTTCGGTTCCCATCAAAGTGATGGCGCCTGTACCGAGGATTGTTCCGGTCGAGAAACCGACGCCGGCGATGGTTACCACGCCGATGCCGACCATCGCACCCGTAGAGATAACACCTGTATTACCAACGGCGCCAGAACGTGCGCCGATCGTGGTCGCCGCGCCGACGCCTAGCATCGTACCGACCGCGTCGGCCGACATCGCGCCGTTATCGAAGCCCGTGGCGCCGGCACCCGTCGTCGTCGCACCGACTCCGCTTGTTTCGCGCAAACCGACGCCGGTGTTCAGCGCGGTTCAAACGACGAAGGCCGCGGCGGTCGTTAATACAGGTTCGCAAGAATGTCCGAATTGCACCGCCAAGGTGCCGGCGAACGCGACGCGCTGTGGTTGCGGTTTCGAGATGCCGCAGTCGTCGAGTCAGATGCCGGGACTCTCAATGAGCGCCGAGGATCGCGAAGCGTTTCTGGCGCTATTAAGTCCGGTGACTCCCAAAGGTCCTAAACGCTAGTCCTGCGGTTTATTCCTTTAATACGCATTTACGATAGAGATCGCGTTGGCGATTAGTTGGATCGTATTTCTGCTTTAGTCGTTCATAGCCGTCGCGGTTGTACATTCCCCAAAACTCTTCGGGCGTGAAATACGAATCGGAATAAAGCGATTTCATTCCGCTCAGTTCCATCACTTTCTTCTCAACTTGGCGGTTGTAATGCCCGCTCGGTATCGGTTCGCGCGCGCGAATAACATCCCAGAAACCGAAATTGACGTAGAGCTTATTCGGGTCCATACGATATAGATCGAACTGCACATCTTTACGATAAGCGCGTGTGGGACAAATCCATAACGGCATAAATTTGATCACGTCGTGATAGAACGCTAAAAATTCCGGCGCGTGTTCGATGGGAAGCTCGACGTCTTGAATCACCGATTCGGTATGAACGCCGAATAACTTGTTCAACTTCGTCATCAAACCGACGCGCGAATTCCAGCGCATCACTTTCGTGTAGGTGATCGAGTTCAAACGCTCGCGGCCGTATAACCGACGGATCAACGGATTCTGCGCGAGAAGATTTTTGGAACACCAAAACCAATCCGTATCCCAGCGCCAGATGTAATCGTGCGTTGTCAAATAATCTTCTTGGCGCTCGCGCAAAGAACGATAGTAAATACGTTCGAAGGTGTAATCGCTGGTGTACGGCGCGGTATCGGTGAAGCGGCCAAGCGAGATAATCATTTCGTCGCGGCTGAATACGACGCCGTCGACGAAATCCACGTCGGAATCGCACCAGCGTTTCAGATCGGCGAAATACGCCATCGGATCGGCATGACGGATATGTTGTACATACACGTATTTCTTTACGGGAATCGTTTTCACTCGCAGGCGCAGCGCGTAGCCGAGCGTTCCGTAAGAATTCGGAAATCCAAAAAAGAGATCGCGGTATTCGTTCGTCGGCGTGCATCGCACCGTCTTTTCGCCCGGCAACAAGACTTCCATTTCTTCGACGGTCTCATGTACCAGGCCATAGCGAAACGACGACGATTCGATGCCGCAACCCGTGGCCGCCCCGCCGATGGTGATCGATTTCAATTGCGGCACCACCGTCGGCATCACGCCGTGGCGCAAACATTCGTCGACCAGCGTCGCATACGGCGTCATGCCTTCAGCGTCGACGTAACCAGCAACCGGATCGACGTGCAATACGCGATTGAAATC
>JAHFQD010000301.1 GCA_023266455.1 Candidatus Muproteobacteria bacterium | reverse complement strand
GCCTTCGACGTCGACATACCCGGCAACCGGATCGACGTGCAATACACGATTGAAATCGCGCACGTTGAGCGGCCGGGCGGCGTTGTCTTTGCGATCGCGAAATAAATTGGACGTGTCTTTCGCTAAACGCACCGTGCCACTGGTTGCACGCAACATCTCGATCAATTGTTGTTTTTTCTCTTCGTAAGGAACCGCTGCCATAAAATCCTTTTGTCAGTTATTACGTTCGACCCAATGCGTGGCACCGACGCCCTGTTCTTTTTTCCAAAACGGTGCGCGGTTTTTAAGTTCTTCGATTAAATAACGACAAGCCTCGAACGCTTCCGCGCGATGCGCCGCCCATACGGCAGTCAACACGATGTCGTCGTTAGGCTTAAGCGTGCCGATACGATGAATGATCAAGACGTCGATGAGGTCCCAACGTTTGCGCGCTTCGGCGACGATACGTTCGAGATGGTTCTCCGTCATCCCGACATAGTGTTCCAGCGTCATCGTCTCGACAGGTTTACCATCGTTGAAATCGCGCACCGTTCCCACGAAGCTCACGTTGGCGCCGTACTTCCCTTTCGTTTCTAGCTGTCGCTGGAAACGCTGCAATTCTTCGAAAGGATTCAATACCGATTCGCGGATTTCGATCACGTTGTTACCCGCCTGTCACCGGCGGGAAAAACGCCACTTCATCACCTTCCCGCACCGCGCTATCGAGACGCGCATATTCCATATTAATCGCCACCAGCGTATTCGCCGGCAATGGCCGACCAGCCGATAACTGCGCCCAAATCTCCGCGACCGTGCGCGCTTGCGGCGCTGGCACGGCATCTTCGGCCCGCCCCAACTGCTCGCGCAACGCGGCGAAATACTTGACTCGGATCGACATCCATCTACCTTAAGGTTTGTAAGCGATATGATATTCCGATGTAACGATCTTGTCGCATAAGGCGGATAGGTTGCGCAACGCACACTCTGAACAACCGGTCATATTTTGTCGCGGTGCAATGACATCCTTCAAGTCGCCTCGCCGCTATGGGTAACGCGGATACTCTCCCTACTCCGTTGGTCGATCGTTTCAATCGCCGGATAACCTATCTTCGCTTATCCGTTACCGACCGTTGTGATTTCCGCTGCGTGTATTGCATGGAAGAAAAAGTCGAATTTCTGCCGCGTTCTCAAATTTTGACGTTGGAAGAAATGCTCGCAGTCGCGCGCGCCTTCGTGGAACTCGGCGTGACGAAAATTCGCGTCACCGGCGGAGAACCGCTGGTGCGAAAAAACGTCTTATGGCTGATACGGGAAATCGGACGACTCGACGGACTCAACGAGCTCGTTCTCACCACCAATGGATCGCGTTTAGAACAAATGGCGCAAGATCTGCGCGCCGGCGGCGTGCGGCGTCTCAATGTCAGTTTGGACAGCCTAGATCCCGAACGATTTCGCCGCTTAACGCGCGTTGGCGATCTGGATAAAGTCCTGCGCGGCATCGCTGCCGCGAGACAAGCGGGCTTCGATCGCATCAAACTCAATGCCGTCATTCTCAAACATCGCAATCACGATGAAATAAGCGCACTGACGCAATTCGCCGTTGACCGCGGGATGGATATTAGTTTCATCGAGGAAATGCCGCTCGGTGTTATCGGTGAACACGATCGCGCTGAGGTTTATTACTCAAGCGATCAAATTAAAGCCGATCTTGAACGGCGGTACACGTTAGCACCAACCACCGAAACAACCGGCGGACCGTCGCGTTATTATCGCGTGCAAAATACCGATACACGCGTCGGTTTCATCTCACCTCACAGTCACAATTTCTGTTCGAACTGTAATCGCGTACGGTTGACCGCCGAAGGCCGATTGTTGCTATGCCTTGGACAAGAAGACTCGGTGGATTTGCGCGCGGTGTTGCGCGCGTCGCCGGATAATTCGCAAGCGTTGAAAACTGCTATCGTTTCGTCGATGGCGGTCAAACCCCAAGGACATGATTTCGCGCTTGATCGAGCACCGAAAATTTTACGATTTATGAGTCACACCGGTGGTTAAGATCGTTGTAGAATCGCGCCGCGTTATCAAAGGAATGAATGATGAGAAACGATGATTTTCCGATGGTGCCCACCCGGGAGCACATCACCGGACTTATTCTCGCGGGCGGACGCGGCCTGCGAATGGGTGGCGCCGACAAAGGACTGATGCCGCTCGATGGTCGACCGATGGTGGAATATGTGATCCAACGCTTGCGTTCGCAGGTCGAGGACATTTTGATCAGCGCCAATCGCAATCACGAGCAGTACGCGGAATTCGGTTACCGCGTCATCCCCGATACCTCCGAAGGTTTTCTCGGTCCCCTGGCCGGCGTTGCTAGCGGCTTGCACGCGGCGAAAACGGAATATGTACTGACGGTGCCTTGCGACTCACCCCTGATCGGCGACGACTTAGCGGCGCGTCTTGGGCAAGCGTTGATGCGCGATGCCACCGAACTTGCCGTCGCGCACGACGGTCGCCAACCGCAACGGTCGTTTCTCTTATTAAGACGCTCATTGCTCTCAGATCTAACCGCGTTCTTGGCTTCGGACGAACGCAAAGTTCAGCATTGGTTAGCACAAAACCGTGTGGCTACCGCGGACTTTCGTGATTGCCCGGAGAAGTTCGCCAATATCGACGATCCAAGCGAATATCAAGCGATCGAGGCGTTACTACAAGAAAAAGCGGATGCGATGTTGGTGCGGTAGAAAAAAGCATTGATAACTCGATTCCCTCTCCCACAGGAAAAGGAATCGAGTCGGGAATAATCCCTTACGTTTCAAGCCCGACGACGTGCCGCGTCGTTGCTCTGACTGACTAAATACTCTTCATAGTTGCCGCCGAAATTAACCAGCCCTTTCGGCGTAAATTCGATGATGCGCGTCGCCAGCGACGAAACGAATTCGCGATCATGACTGACGAAGATCAACGTGCCCGGATAATTTTCCAGCGCCAGGTTCAACGCTTCGATCGATTCCATATCCAAATGGTTCGTCGGTTCGTCCAGAACCATGATGTTCGGTCGCTGCAAAATTAATTTACCGAACAACATGCGTCCCTGCTCGCCACCGGAAAGTACTTTTACCGATTTGTCGCTTTCCTCGCGCGAGAACAACATGCGTCCAAGCACCGCGCGGATCGCTTGTTCATGT
>JAHFQD010000300.1 GCA_023266455.1 Candidatus Muproteobacteria bacterium | reverse complement strand
CATGATCCACTTCGCTACATCCATGGTCGGCCATTGGCACGGTGGCCTAGCGCTCGCCGGTGTCATGGCGTGCGCGCTGTTCGCGGCGGTGTCCGGATCGAGCCCGGCGACGGTGGTCGCCATCGGTTCCATCATCCTGCCGGCGATGGTGAAGCAAGGCTTCCCAAAGCGCTTCGGCGCTGGCGTCATTACGACGTCCGGATCGCTCGGGATTCTGATTCCGCCGTCGATCCCGATGGTGATCTACGCCGTCTCCACCAACACCTCCGTCGGCGCGCTGTTCATGGCCGGCATCGTTCCGGGGTTGATGCTCGCGACCATGCTCGGTGTCGTAACGTGGTATCGCGCGCGCCAGAACAACTATCCGCGTATGCCGAAAGCGACGTGGAAACAGCGTTGGAAAGCGTTTCGCGACAGCCTGTGGGGTTTGTTGTTAGTCGTGATCGTCCTCGGCGGCATCTACGGCGGTTTATTCACGCCGACCGAAGCCGCCGCCGTCAGCGCCGTATACGCCTTCATCATCGCGGTGTTCGTCTACAAAGATTTACCGATGAAGAAAGTGCCGCGCACCCTACTCGACGCCGCCAACATGTCGGCGATGCTGCTCTATATCATCACCAACGCGGTGCTGTTCTCGTTCTTGATGACGCACGAAAACATTCCGCAAATCATGGCGGACTGGATCATTCAGCATCAACTCGGCGTGGTGATGTTCTTGCTCGTCGTGAACTTGTTGCTACTACTGGCGGGCAACGTAATGGAACCGTCGTCGATCATCCTGATTCTCGCGCCGATTTTATTCCCGGTGGCGGTAAAACTCGGCGTCGATCCGATTCACTTCGGTATTTTGATCACGGTCAACATGGAAGTCGGCATGTGCCATCCGCCGGTGGGACTCAATCTCTACGTCGCCAGCGGCATCACTAAAATGGGCATCACCGAATTGACCGTCGCGGTGCTGCCGTGGCTGATTACGATGCTGGTGTTCTTAGCCATCGTGACGTATTGGCCGAACTTGTCGCTGTGGTTGCCACGAATGCTCGGTATGCTTAGTTAATTTATATCTAGAAACTTCGCTCCCGACGTATACCTTTAACGTTGTCTAACTACACCAACGCTCTAAGGAATATCGTATGAAACTCCGTTTCCGCGTCGTTCTTATGTTTATCGCCACCGTCGGTCTCACGTCGATCGCGCATGCCGCTGATCCGATCATCATCAAGTTCAGCCACGTTGTGGCAGACAACACGCCGAAGGGCAAAGCCGCTCTACGATTCAAAGAAGAAGCGGAGAGACGCACGGCAGGAAAAGTAAAAATAGAAATTTATCCGAATAGCACGTTGTACGGCGACAATGACGAAGTAGACGCCCTAATCGCGGGGAAAGTACAAATGATTGCGCCGTCCCCTTTAAAACTTGGCCCACGCGATTTTCCAGAATTCGAAGTTTTCAATTTGCCTTACATTTTTCCAAGCAAAAGCGTTTTGCGTCGAGTCACCGACGGCAAAATCGGACAAGATCTGCTTAAAAAACCGGAGCGCAAAAATATTTTAGGACTGGCTTATTGGGACAACGGCTTTTATGTAATGAGCGCGAACAAGCCGCTTCGCTCAGTCGCCGATTTCAAGGGCATGAAAATGCGCATCCCCCCATCCGATGTTTTCGAAGCGCAAATGCGCGTGCTCGGCGCTATCCCCGTAAAGATGGCATTCGCGGAAGCCTATCAAGCTCTGAAAACGGGTAGTGTTAACGGCACGCAAAATCCGCCATCCAATCTCTACACGCAAAAAATGCATGAAGTGCAAAAATATATCACCGTCTCGAATCATGCCTACCTCGGTTACATGGTTTGCACGAACAAGACGTTTTGGGAAAGTTTGCCTTCAGACATTCGCGTCCAGCTGAAACTCGCGATGATCGACGCTACACGTTATGCGAACCTGTATGCCGAAGAAGACAATAACGAAGCGTTAGCTAAAATTGTCGCCGGCGGCAAAAATGAAATTTATGAACTAACGCTAGATGAACGCGAAACTTGGCGCAGAGCGCTTATGCCGATTCATAGAGATATGGAAGCGCGGATCGGCCGAGAGTTAATCCAATCGATTTATGACGAAAGTAGCGCGCTCGGACACAAACGCTGAGCGAAGACGTTATCTCGGTTGGTTACTAACAGCAGATAAGCGTGGCGACCGTTATACTGAAGCTATGCGCGACCTAGCGCCCGCTTCCGCTCCAAATTCTCCCGACGCACGCGCCGATACGGCGCGCGCATTGATTCCCGATCCACTCGCTACCGTACGCGCTGGCGCCGGACGTTGCGTCGCTTGCGGCATGTGTCTGCCGCATTGCCCAACGTATCGTAAAACCAAATCCGAACTGGAATCGCCGCGCGGGCGGCTGTCGCTCATGCTCGCGGTCGCCAACGGCAATCTTGCGCCGACGCCGACGCTCGAATCGCATTTATCGCTGTGTCTGACCTGCCGTGCATGCGAATCGGTATGTCCGGCGCAGGTGCCGTTCGGCGACGCTATGGATGCGGCGCGCGCGCACATCGCTTCGCAACGCGATTCACCATGGCGTTGGCGCTGGTTAGCGCAGGCGATCCAGTTATTCGTCGCCCGGCCCCGGATGGCGGTTGCGCTATTGCGGTGGTATCAACGCGGCGGTTTGCAATTCGTATTGCGACGAAGCGGACTTCTAAAACGACTCGGCCTCGCCAACGCGGACGCCGAAATTCCGGCGCTTTCTCGTTATGCCGAGATCGACGCCTTCTATTCCGCTCAAGGGCAACGACGCGGCGCGGTGGCGTTGTTGCTCGGTTGCATCGCGCGCGTCGCCGATCGGGAAACGCTGCATAGCGCCATCAACGTTCTCACACGCTTGGGTTACGACGTGCACGTTCCGCCGCGACAAACCTGCTGCGGCGCGTTGCATCTACACCAGGGTGATACCGACGGTTTTGAAACGCACAAGCGCGCTAACGTCGAGGCGTTCGATTTGCCGAACGTCGAGGCGATTATCACCGTCGCCAGCGGTTGCGGGGCCACGCTCGCGGAATACCGCGGCGATGAACGCGCGCAAAATCTGGCGCGGAACGTCATGGACATCAGCGCCTTCATTCAAAAAATCGACTGGCCGAAAGATCTCGAACTCAAACCGTTGG
>JAHFQD010000299.1 GCA_023266455.1 Candidatus Muproteobacteria bacterium | reverse complement strand
TTGCGCTTGGGGGATTTACTCGACAGCGGCAAACTGCGCATCGGCATCATCGCCAGCCGCAGCTACGGCAAAGGCATCGATGCAGCGATCAAAAAACATACGGGGAAACCGATCGTCGTCACGGTTCCTTCCAGCAACTACCCGGTCGCTAAACTTCTCAAATTAGCGAATCAAGACGAGTACGACATTGTTCCCGGTTACAGCGTCGAGCTCCGCTATCTGACGCGCGAAGTGGCGCTTAAAGAAAAGGATTTTGTCTTCCTCACCGTCGCCGAGGAGCCACCGTTGATTCCAACCTACGTCGGTTGTTCAAAAACCGAATTCAGCAACCGCGTGATCGAGGCAGTCAATAAAATCATCAGCGACGAACAAGTGCGACGCGAAGACCTCGCGGCTTACCGTTCATGGCTCGACGACGAAACCGCCGCGCGCTACGAGCGTCTGCACAAACGCGCCATCGCAACCAAATAAAAGGCGAACGAATTGAATATCGAACCATGAAGCCAGACACCTTTTATCGACGCCTTCTCGGTCTATTGACATTGCTGCTCGTCATCACCTTTCCGAGTCTTGCCGCTGACAATAGCGGCAATGTTGTTCAGTGGTATATCGCCAGCTTCCCGCCGATCAATATCACATCGGGACCCAATCGCGGACAAGGTTGGGGTGACCGACGATTGGAGGCCATCACGCGACGGTTGACGGGATATCAACATGAAATCATCGAAGCTTCGGGCATTCGCATGACCGAAGACATGCAACGTAAACCGAATATTTGCAACACCGGCTTACTTAAAACACCGGAACGCGAACAATATTTGATTTTTTCGGATCCGATTCTGTGGATCATTCCTAACGGCGCCATTACCACGCGCGTTCGTTACGCGACGCTGAAGCCCTACCTAAACGATCGTGGCGAACTAAAACTGGCGGAATACCTCCAGCAAGCGAATCCCCGTATCGGTACCCATGCCAGCCGCAAATACGGGAAGGGTATCGACGCGACGATTCAAAAATATGCGACGGCGAATACGCTGGTCGCCGTGCCGTCGGGCGCCTACCCCGCCGCGCGTTTGCTCAAGTTGGCGAATCAAGACGAATACGACATCGTACTCGGGTACCCCGCGGAGTTGCGCTATCTCGCGCGCGAAGCGGCGTTAAAAGAAAGCAATTTCGTATTTCTGTCGATCGTCGAAGAACCAGGCCTAATCCAGACCTATGTCGCCTGCTCGAAATCCGACTTGGGTCAAAAAGTCATCGCGCAAGTGAATAAGATAATCGGCCATCCACAAGTGCAAGATGAATTACTCGTCGCTTATAAACATTGGCTCGACGATGAAACCGCGGCGCGTTACGACCGGTTACGCCAACAGACGCTTTCCAACCGCAGGCCAGGCAACTGAGTTCTCGAGGATCGATACTATGAAAATCGTCACCTTATTGTTCGCACTCGGTATCGCCGGTGTTCACACCGCGCAAGCCGACGACATGATTCAATGGTACGTCGGCAATTTTCCGCCCGCGACGATTCCTTCCGGTCCCGAACAGGGCAAAGGTTGGGGCGACCAACGCATACAGCTTGTTATGAAACGCGTTTCAACGTTTCAGTACGAAATAACCCAATCTTCCACGACACGCATGATGGAAGATATGAAAACCAAACCCAACGTTTGCAATCCGAACTTGCTTAAGACACCGGAGCGCGAAGCGTTCATCGAATTTTCACAACCGTTCTCGCTGATCATCCCCAACGGCATCGTGACGACGCGCACGCGTTACGACAAATTCAAACCGTATTTGACTAAAAACGGCGAGTTGCGCTTGGACGACTTGCTCGCGCATGGACAGCATCGCATCGGCTTGATCAACAATCGCAGCTACGGCGCCGGTATCGACGCCGTCATAAAGAAATACGCCGGGACCAAAACGGTCGTGGATATCCCGTCGCTGAACTACCCGGTCAGCCGCTTGCTGAAGCTCGCCCATCACGAGGATTACGATCTCGTTCCGGGACACGCGCCAGAGCTGCGTTACCTGGCGCGCGAATCGGGTTTAAACGAAAGCGATTTCATCTTCCTCACGGTCGCCGAAGAGTCGGCGCTTGTCCCCACGTACATCGGCTGCTCAAAATCGGATATCGGCAAAAAGTTTATCGCCGCGATCAATAAATTTGCCGCCGATGAGCAGGTACAGAAAGAAGATACAGGCGCCTATCGCTCTTGGCTGGACGACAAAACGGCGTCGAACTACGACGCCTTGCGAAAAAAACGAAACACGGCCAACAAATGAACCTCGCCATATGAAAACTTTCTGCGCCACGCTGTTTTCTTTAGTCACGTGGACCCTCGCCATGCCAGCGAACGCGAGCGACGATGCCGCGATCGAATGGTACGTAAATAATTTTCCACCCGTCATCATTACCGCCGGGCCGGACGTCGGCCGTGGATGGGCGGATAAGCGTGTGCAACGACTGACGCGGCGATTGACGACGTTTCGGCACGAGGTTGTCAACGCCTCCGCTATCCGCATGTTCGAAGACATGAAGACGAAACCCAACATCTGCAGCGCGTTCTTATTGAAAACGCCAGAGCGCGAGGCTTTTATCGAATTTTCGAAACCATTCTCATGGATCGTCCCGAACGGCGTGGTCGTCACCACCGCGCGCTACGCGACGTTGAAACCTTATATGAACGAACAAGGCGAGTTGCATTTAGGAAACATGCTCGCGGACGGACGTCGTATCGGTATTAGTGCCACCCGCAGTTACGGTGAAGGTATCGACGTGGCAATCAAAAAATATCGCGATAAGCCGGTCGTAGTAGTCGTACCGTCGAGCAATTTTCCCGCGGGGCGTCTGCTCAAATTGATCGATCAAGACGAATACGACGTCACGCCGGGTTACAGCGAAGAGCTCATGTATATGGCGAGCGAGAACGCGATCGACCGGAAGGACATCGCATTTCTTCCTGTCGCCGAACAACCGCCACTGATTCCAACTTATGTCGGCTGTTCGAAATCGGAATTGGGGAAACAATTCATCGCGGCGATCAACCAACTTATCGCCGATCCGGACGTGCAGAAAGAGGACAGCGCGGCTTATCGAATGTGGTTGGATGAAAAAACCGCGGCACGCTACGACTTACTACGTTCGCGAT
Source organism: Candidatus Muproteobacteria bacterium (assembly GCA_023266455.1). Lineage (GTDB taxonomy): Bacteria > Pseudomonadota > Gammaproteobacteria > Acidiferrobacterales > Sulfurifustaceae > JAHFQD01. Next base: position 12 of record JAHFQD010000299.1, on the reverse strand, counting down.
TGCCGCTCGGAA
>JAHFQD010000034.1 GCA_023266455.1 Candidatus Muproteobacteria bacterium | reverse complement strand
TAAGGCCGTCGCCGAGCACAAGCCGGCGGTGGTGTTTCTGTCTTATCCGAACAACCCCACCGGCAATTTATTCGACGACGAAGACGTCGAAGAAGTCATCGCCGAGACCGACGCGTTCGTCGTGGTGGACGAGGCCTATCATCCGTTCTGCCAGCGCAGTTTTATGGACCGCTTGAATCGCTACGAGAACCTGCTGGTACTGCGCACGTTTTCCAAGCTCGGCCTCGCGGGTTTGCGCCTCGGCGTGTTGGTGGGCGCGGCACCGTGGCTACATGAATTCGATAAGGTACGTTTGCCGTACAACATCAACAGCCTGACGCAGGCGAGTGTCGACTTCGCGCTCGATCACGCGCAGACGCTGGAGGCGCAAGCCGTGCAGATCCGGCGCGATCGCGAGCTGCTTTACGAAGCGCTGGTGGCGATGCCGGGCGTGCGTCCTTGGCCGTCGGCGGCGAACTTTATTTTGTTCCGCACCGAAGAGCGGGCGGCGCGCGAAGTCTTCGAACATCTGAAGCAACGCCAGGTATTGATCAAAAATCTCGACACTCCCGGCGGACCGCTGCAGGGGTGTTTACGGGTGACCGTCGGCACACCGCGCGAAAACGAGGCGTTTCTGGTGGCATTGGAAAAGTCGCTGTGACCCGAATGTCTTCAAACCCTGTGTTACCATTTCTTATATGAAAGCTGGAGAGCCGTTTGTGACTCAGCGCCGCGCGCAAGTAACGCGCAATACCAAAGAAACGCAGATTCAGGTTTCGATCGATCTCGACGGCGAAGGCCGTTCCACGTTCGACACCGGTTTGCCATTTCTCGAACACATGCTCGACCAAGTCGCGCGTCACGGCATGATGGACATTACTGTCAACGCCAAAGGTGACTTGCACATCGACGCGCATCATACGGTCGAAGACATCGGCATCACGCTCGGTCAAGCGTTGACCAAAGCCGTCGGCGACAAGCGCGGCATTCGTCGTTACGGTCACGCCTACGTGCCGCTCGACGAGGCGTTATCGCGCGTGGTCATCGATCTTTCCGGTCGGCCGGGTCTTATTTACGGCGTTGAGTATCCGCGCGCGCGTATCAGCGATTTCGACGTCGATCTGTTCCATGAATTTTTTCAAGGCTTCGTCAATCACGCGCAAGTAACCTTGCACGTCGATTGCCTGCGCGGCAAGAACGCGCACCATGTTGCGGAGACGATCTTCAAAGCCTTCGGTCGCGCGCTGCGTATGGCGCTCGAACCGGATACCCGTATGGGCGACGTCATTCCATCGACTAAGGGCAGTTTGTAAAACGCACATCATTCCACCATGACTACCGTCGCCGTCATCGATTACGGCATGGGCAATCTCCGATCGGTTTGTAAGGCGATCGAACATGTCGCGCCGAAAGCCAGGGTTTCGCTGGCCACGTCGTCCGACGACGTGCGGCGTGCGGATCGCGTGGTGTTTCCAGGACAAGGTGCCATCGGCGGTTGTATCGCGGCGTTGGCGCAGAATGGTTTGCGCGAAGCGGTGGAAGCCGCACTGCGCGCGAAACCGTTTCTCGGCATCTGCTTAGGATTGCAGGCGCTCTATGGCGAAAGCGAAGAGGGAGGCGGCACGCGTTGTCTCGACGTATTGCCGGGCAGCGTAAAGCGTTTCGCGCCGACCGATCCCGCGCTCAAGGTGCCGCACATGGGATGGAATCAGGTACATCAGCAACGCGCGCATCCTTTATGGCGCGGCATCGAGCAAGACACGCGTTTTTACTTCGTGCACAGTTATTACGTTGCGTCGGCCAATCCGGAAGACGCCGTGGGGATGACGAATTATGGAATTCCGTTTACCGCCGCCGCCGCGCGCGACAATATTTTCGCCGTCCAATTTCATCCGGAAAAAAGCCAGCACGCCGGGTTGCGATTGTTAGAAAACTTCGTTTCTTGGAATTTGAACTGACGTCCCTCAACGAACATAAATTCCGTACTAAATTATTTCACCATGTCCCAACTACTACTCATTCCCGCAATCGATCTCAAAGACGGTAAATGCGTGCGTCTGCGCCAAGGCAAGATGGACGACGTGACGGTGTTTTCCGACGATCCGGTGGCCACCGCCAAGCGTTGGGTCGACGCCGGCGCACGACGTCTGCACTTGGTTGATCTCAACGGCGCGCGTTCCGGCGAGCCGGTGAACGCCGACGCCATCGCTGCCATCATCGACGCATTTCCGAAATTACCGATTCAAGTCGGTGGCGGTATTCGTGACGAAGAGACGATTCAGATGTATCTCGATATGGGCGTGCGCTATGTCATTCTCGGTACCAAGGCGGTGAACGCGCCGCATTTCGTGTCCGACGTCTGCGTGGGATTCGCGGGACACATCATCGTCGGTCTCGACGCAAAGGATGGAAAGGTTGCGATCGACGGTTGGTCGAAACTTTCCGGACATGATGTGATCGATCTGGCAAAAAAATTTCAAGACGACGGCGTCGAAGCGATTATCTACACCGATATCGGCCGCGACGGCATGATGAACGGCGTCAACGTCGAGGCGACGGTGAAGCTTGCGAACGCCGTGTCGATTCCGATCATTGCCTCCGGCGGCATCACCAATCTCGATGATATCCGCAAGTTGTGCGATGTCACCGACACCGGCATCGCCGGTGCGATCACCGGTCGTGCGATTTACGAAGGCACGCTCGATTTCGCTGAAGCGCAGAAACTCGCGGATCAGCTCGCGAAATAAAATTACTGTTCGTTGTTCGGTGCGATCGGGATCCACCCGTTGCTCGAGATCAACATCATCGACAACAGGTTGATCGTATCGCCGTAGTAATCGACGCGCTGATTCTTGATGAAGCTCCAATCCGCGTTCAGGAAATCCTGATCACTCGGATTCGTCGTCGAGGCCACCACCACCAGCGCGCCACGAACGCGACTTCGGGGGAACGTTCGCCAGAGATTCTGGCCGTCCAGAAAGAATCGTATCTGCGCCCGCGGTCCATTTGTTTGCGCCGCCATGGCGATCATCACGAAAGGGTTGAGCGCGTAGGAAAAGTGGTCCAAATATTTGTGTTGTGTCATGCTCCCCATACTTTCGATTATCTCTCGTTTTTCAGATGGCACTCGCTAAACGCATCATCCCCTGTCTCGATGTCGACGCCGGTCGCGTCGTGAAGGGCGTTAAGTTCGTCGACATTCGCGACGCCGGCGATCCGGTGGAGATCGCGCGTCGTTACGATCAGCAAGGCGCGGACGAAATTACCTTTCTCGACATCACCGCCAGCGCCGACAACCGTGCGACGATCGTGCACGTGGTCGAAAAAGTTGCGGAACAAGTTTTTATTCCGCTGACTGTCGGTGGCGGCATTCGCGCGCGCGATGACGTGCGCCGCATGTTGAACGCCGGTGCCGATAAGGTGTCGATCAACACCGCGGCGGTGTCGCGGCCCGAATTTGTGAAGGAAGCGGCCGATCATTTCGGTTCGCAATGCATCGTGGTGGCGATCGACGCTAAGCAGGTCGCGCCCGGACGCTGGGAAGTGTTCACGCATGGCGGCCGTCGCACAACCGGCTTGGACGCGATCGAATGGGCACGCAAGATGGCCGACTTCGGCGCTGGCGAAATTCTTCTGACCAGCATGGATCGCGACGGCACCAAGAACGGTTTCGATCTCGGCCTCACGCGTGCGGTGTGCGACGCGGTGCGCGTGCCGGTTATCGCTTCTGGCGGCGTCGGTAATCTTGATCATTTAGTGGCGGGTGTGACCGAAGGCCATGCCGACGCCGTGCTCGCGGCGAGCATCTTCCACTTCGGCGAATACAGCGTCGCCCAAGCCAAAGACCGCATGGCCGCCGCCGGCATCGAGGTGCGGCGCTAGTTTTTTGTCGTATGTCGGTAAAGGCGTTAATATCGAGCCAATCCTTTTCGCCGCAACGCCCACATGACCGACTCCTGGCTAAACGAAGTAAAGTGGAACGCCGAGGGCCTCGTGCCCGCGATCTCGCAAGAAGCGACCACCGGTAAGGTGCTGACGCTCGCGTGGATGAATCGCGACGCGCTGGCAGCGACAGTGGAAGAAGGTCGGGCGGTGTACTGGTCGCGTTCGCGTGCCAAGTTGTGGCGCAAAGGCGAGGAGTCGGGGCACGTGCAAATCGTCAAAGACGTGCGTCTCGACTGCGATAGCGACGCGATTTTGCTGATCGTCGAACAGCGCGGCGGCATCGCCTGTCATACCGGCAGAGAGCGCTGCTTTTATCAGAGTTTACAGAACGGGCGCTGGGTGCCGGTTGAACCGGTGCTCAAGAGCGCGCAAGAGATTTACGGCGAAAAGTAAACGAGACGCACAGCCATGTCCGACATTTTCACGAGACTCACCGCCATACTCGAACAACGCAAGAACGCCGATCCGTCGTCGTCTTACGTCGCGGGACTGTACGCCAAGGGCGTCGACGCGATTTTGAAGAAGATCGGCGAAGAGGCGACGGAGACCGTATTGGCGGCGAAGTCCGGCGACAAATCCAAAGTCGTGTACGAGACCGCGGATCTCTGGTTTCACACGCTAATATTGCTGGTACAGCAAGGTTTGAAACCGGAAGATGTTTTCAGAGAATTGGAGCGGCGCTTCGGTACGTCGGGCATCGAGGAACGCGCCGCGCGCGGCAACCGCGAATAGCGAATTTACGCAGTCGAATCGGAGAAGGTCATGGGCTCTTTCAGCATTTGGCATTGGTTAGTCGTGTTGGCGATCGTGTTAGTGATTTTCGGCGCGAAGAAATTGCGCGGCGTCGGTAGCGACCTGGGCGCGGCGATTCGCAACTTCAAGCAAGCCATGAACGAAGAAGAGGGTAAGCCGAAACCGGAATCCGACGCGGCGCCGGAAGATAAAAAACTGCCGAGCTCCGGGCGCATCATCGATGCTGAAGTAACCAGTAAGGAAAAGAAAACCCCTCGTGCTTAAGCGCTAGCGGCGGATAAGCGTTTTCATGTTCGACATCGGATTTTCCGAGCTTGTTCTCATCGCTCTTATCGCGTTGATCGTGCTCGGCCCGAAACGTTTGCCGGAAGCGGCGCGCGCGGCCGGACGCTGGACGGCGAAACTGCGGCACTTCATCACCAACGTTAAACACGATTTCGACAGCGAGATGCGCAATGCCGAAATCATGGAACTGCAGAAACTCAAGCAAGAACTCGACGACACGCGGCGGGCGATGCAGGATGTTTCGGGTCACATGATCCAGCGTATCGGCGAATTCCCGACCGACGCCTCAAAGCCAGCCACGACGCCGTTCATCGAACCGCTCGCGACGCCGCCAATCAAAAAGAAACGCGCCAAGACCGGGCGTTCGAAGAAATCCAAGAAAGCTTCTACCACGCAACCGCTTCATGGCTCAAACCGAACCAAACGAACCAAGCCCGTCTGAGGGGACGTTTTTGTCCCACTTGCTAGAGCTGCGTAACCGGCTGGTGTACGCCTTGCTCGGCGTCGCGGTGCTGAGCATTCCGTTGATTTATTTTTCCAACGACGTGTATTTGTTTGTCGCGCAACCGTTGATGGCGCAAATGCCGCAAGGAGCGGGCATGATCGCCACCGACATCACGTCGCCGTTCATGACGCCGGTGAAGCTCGCACTAACGGTGGCGTTCGTGATCTCGGCACCGTGGGTGTTGTATCAATTGTGGGCCTTTATCGCGCCCGGTCTTTATCGGCATGAGCGCCGCTTGGTGGTGCCGCTGATTATTTCGAGCACGGTGTTGTTCTACGCCGGTATGGCGTTCGCGTATTACGTGGTGTTCCCAGCGGTGTTCTTCTTTTTTATTCATACCGCGCCGCCCGGCATTTTGGTGATGACCGATATCAAGTCGTATCTCGATTTTGTGTTCGGCATGTTCATCGCGTTCGGGGTGGCGTTCGAGGTGCCGGTGGCGGTGGTGTTGCTGGCGCATATGGGCGTGGTGAACCCCGAAACGCTTGGACAAAAACGTCCTTACGTGTTTTTATGGATTTTCGTGGTCGCGGCGGTGCTGACGCCGCCGGACGTGTTTTCTCAGATTGCGCTGGGCTTGCCGATGTACGGTTTGTTCGAAGTCGGACTGTTAGTCGCGCGCCGCGCGTATCGCGCTAAAGCGGCGGCGGAAGCGGAGACGACGGAGTAGCGATATTCGTTACCGCTGGCGCGGTTTTTTTCGTCTCGCATCCAAACTGAGAAAACGCCGTCGTTTGTGCGCGTTAGCAAGCGAAATTTTTTTGAAAACATCTCTTTTTTCTGGCATCGCCGCTTGACTTATGACGGCGCAATATACGATCCTATGCGCCGTTTTTTGGCTGGATAAACAAGTTTTTTCGTTCAACCGCCGCGTAATATTTTGATCTTGTTTTCACTTCGCCAGCGCCATTTCCGTTCAACTTACGTTGCATGGCATTTTGCGGCGGCGTGGGTGGCGCGATCTTTTATTTCGTTCAGGGGGATTCATGGGTAAAAAGAATGTGGATCCGCAGCGACGCATGCTGTTGCAGCTGACCACCGCCGTGGGAGCCGTCGGCGCCGGTTTTGCCGCTGTGCCGTTCGTCTCAAGCATGACGCCGAGCGCGCGTGCGCGCGCTGCCGGTGCGCCGGTGGAGGTCGATATCAGCGGCATTCGCCCGGGTGAATTGAGACCCGTCGAATGGCGTGGTAAACCGGTGTGGATTCTGCGCCGTACCCCTGAGATGTTGGCGTCGTTAGCGACGGTCCAACCGCACCTGGTCGATCCTAAATCGCAGGTGAAAGAGCAACAGCCTGATTATGCGCAAAACGAGACGCGCTCCATCAAGCCGGAAGTGCTGGTGGTGGTCGGTATCTGTACGCATCTTGGTTGCTCGCCGAAGCGTGAACTGGAAAAAGGCACCATTAGCTCCGATTGGGAGGGTGGTTTTTTCTGCCCGTGTCACGGTTCCAAGTTCGATCTCGCCGGACGTGTCTATAAAGACGTGCCCGCACCGAAGAACCTCGAAGTGCCCAAACATACCTACCTCAGCGATTCGCGCATTCTTATTGGCGTCGATCCAAAAGGTAAAGGAGCCGCCTAATGCAAAAGCTACTTGCTTGGGTAGATCAGCGTTTCCCGCTCACCAAGGTTTGGGAAGAGCATGTTTCTAAATACTACGCGCCGAAAAATTTTAACTTTTGGTATTACTTCGGTTCGTTGGCGTTGTTGATGCTGGTGATTCAGATTCTCTCCGGCATTTTCCTGACCATGCATTACAAGCCGGACACGAGTCTGGCGTTCGCCTCGGTCGAGTACATCATGCGCGATGTGCCCTGGGGTTGGTTGATCCGCTATCTGCATTCGACCGGCGCGTCGTTCTTCTTCATCGTTATTTATCTGCACATGTTCCGTGGTTTGATGTATGGCTCGTACAAGGGCCCGCGCGAACTGGTGTGGATACTCGGTATGGTGCTTTTCGTGGCGTTAATGGCCGAAGCTTTTATGGGCTATCTGCTGCCTTGGGGCAACATGTCGTACTGGGGCGCGCAGGTTATCATCTCGTTGTTCGACGCCTTGCCCTTCATCGGGCCGAGTCTGGCCGAATGGCTACGCGGCGATTTCGTCGTGTCCGACGCGACGCTCAACCGTTTCTTCTCGTTGCACGTCATCGCGGTGCCGCTGTTGCTGGCGTTGTTGGTGTTCTTGCACATCGTCGCCTTGCATAAAGTCGGTTCGAACAACCCCGACGGCGTCGAGATCAAGAAAAAGAAAAACGCCGATGGTCTTCCGCTCGACGGCATTCCATTCCATCCGTACTACTCGGTCAAAGACACCGTCGGTGTCGCGGGATTCCTAATCCTGTTCGCGGCGGCAATTTTCTTCGCGCCGGAGATGTGGGGTTGGTTCTTGGAACACGACAATTTCACGGTTGCGAACATTTTGCAGACGCCGCCCGAAATCAAGCCGTTGTGGTACTTCACGCCGTTCTATTCGATCTTGCGCGCTACCACGGACGATCTGATCAAGTACGGTCTGCTGCCGTTCGTACTCGCGCTGACCGCGCTGACGCTCGTCAGCGTGCGTGAACTCAAGACCAAGGGTATCGTCGTCATCATCGCCGGTTTTGTTGTCGCCGGATTCTTCGGTTTGGAAGCGAAGGTGTGGGGCGTGGCGTTGATGGGCTTGTCGCTCATCTTGTTCTTCTTCTTGCCCTGGCTCGATCGCTCGCCGGTTAAATCTATCCGCTATCGTGGATGGAAATACAAAACCGCGTTAACGATCTTCACCATCTCGTTCGTGATGTTGGGCTATGTGGGTACGCAGCCCGCGGAAGGCATTTATAAGATGTGCGCACAGATTGGAACGCTAGTGTATTTCGCGTTCTTCCTGTTGATGCCGTGGATCAGCACCTACGATAAAACCAAACCCGTCCCGGAGCGAGTGACGTAGAAATGAAAAAACTATTAGTGGTTTTTGCATTGCTGACGGCACCGGCGCTCGGTTGGGCGAATGAGGGCGCTTGCGGCCAGGTGGCGAAGTGCGATCCGGTCAAGGTCGACTTGAACGACAAACCTTCCTTGCAACGCGGTGCGCGTTTGTTCATGAACTATTGCCTTTCGTGCCACAGCGCCAGCTACATGCGTTACAACCGTTTAGGACAGGACCTTGGCATTTCGGAAGAACTGGTGGAGAAGAATCTGCTGTTCGCTACTGACAAGGTCGGAGATCTAATGTCGGCGGTGATGCCTAAGGCGGACGCACGGGCTTGGTTCGGCACTGCGCCGCCCGATCTGACCTTGGAAGCGCGCGCGCGCGGCCCGGAATGGATTTACACCTACCTGCGTAGCTTCTATCGCGACGACAAATCGCCGTCGGGCTGGAACAACACCGTGTTCCCGAACGTGGCTATGCCGCATGTGCTTTACGAGTGGCAAGGGAGCCAACGTGCGGTGTTCAAGAAGAACGACAAAGGCATGGCGCATTTCGAGAAGTTCGAGGTTGAAAAGCCCGGGACGATGCCGCCGAAAGAGTTCGATCAGTCGATGCGCGATCTAACGAACTTTATGGTGTATCTCGCCGAGCCGGCCAAGCTGGAACGGTACAAGATCGGTGTTTATGTGATTATTTTCCTAGCGGTATTCTTTGTCTTGGCATATCTGCTTAAGAAAGAATACTGGAAGGATATCCATTAAGATGGGTTCAGTTCACTGTCGAAAGGGGGCGTAAGCCCCCTTTTGTACTGTGCAGGGAAGCACGAATGTCGCGGAGCACAGGATGTGCAGAGCGACTGTTGTAGATCGACGTTTGGAGTTTGGAGGTTAAGCAATGACAACGTTAGTCGCTTCACGCAGACCCGTAATGACGTTGTATTCGGGAGTCTCGGATCCATGGAGTCACCGCACGCGTATCGTCCTGTACGAAAAGGACATCGAGTGCCAAGTCGTGGAAGTCGATCCCGGTAAGAAGCCGCGCGAGCTCGCCGATCTCAATCCCTATAACGAAATGCCGACCATGGTCGATCGTGACCTGGTGCTCTACGGCTCGAATATCATCAACGAATATCTCGACGAACGTTTGCCGCATCCGCCGCTAATGCCGGTCGATCCGGTCTCGCGCGCCAAAGCGCGGTTGATGCTCATGCGTTTCGATCGCGACTGGTACAGCCTGTTGTCCGATATCGAAAGCAACGACAAAAAGAATGCTCCTCGTGCGCGTACGGTTTTACGCGACGGCTTGACCGTCATCTCGCCGGTTTTCAAGGAGCAACCGTTTGTTCTCGGCTCGGAGTTTTCGTTGGTTGACTGCTCGTTGGCGCCGATTTTGTGGCGATTGGATTATTACGACGTAGATTTACCGCGACAGGCCAAGCCATTATTGGATTATGCCGAGCGGTTATTCTCGCGGAAATCCTTTCGTCTAAGCTTAACGGAAGCTGAACGCGTACTAAACGCGAAAAAGTGACGTCCTGATATTTCTTCCTGAGCTGCATAACGCATGGCCGCGCTAAAAACCCATCTCTTACAAGCGGTTTACGACTGGGCCGTGAGTGGCGGGTTCACGCCGCATATCGTCGTCGATACCAAAAGCCCCGGCGTCCATGTTCCGTCGGGATACGCGGATGAAGCCGGGCGCATCGTTCTGAACGTACACCCGCGCGCATTGCAGGGCTATGTGATGGACGACAAAATAGTGTCTTTCTCTGCGCGTTTCGGTGGCGTCTCGCATCCCGTGGAAGCGCCGCTCGATTCCATTCTGGCTATTTACGCCAAAGAAAACGGTCAAGGTATCTCGTTTCCTGAACGCAACGAAAGCGGCGAGCGCGAACCGGATCCCACCGATAACGTCCCACGTAAACGTCCCAGCCTCCGCATCGTTAAATAGGTAATCGATCATCGGTA
>JAHFQD010000033.1 GCA_023266455.1 Candidatus Muproteobacteria bacterium | reverse complement strand
CTGGCGGCGTTCGAACCGGCGCAGTCGCTGGTTTATCTGCCGGACGTCGCGCGCCTGGAATGGGCTTGGCACACGGCGTTCCACGCCGGCGACGCATCACCGCTGCCGCTCGAATCGCTGGCGACGTTGCCGCCGGAGACCTATCCGAATCTCGTGTTTCATTTACATCCCTCGGCGCAGTTGCTCGCTTCGGCCTATCCGGTGTCGCGCATCTGGGAAGCGAATCAACCGGAACGCGACGGCGCCGCCGAGCTGAATGCCAGCGGCGAATATCTGTTGATCGCGCGCCACGACTTGGATGTCGAGATCGAAAGAATCGGCACCGGCGATTACACATTGTTGAGCGCGGTTGCGGAAATTCAGACGCTTGCTGTCGCCAACGATGCTGCGCAAACGATGGAGACCCATTTCGATTTAATGCGCGCGCTGCAGCGATATATCGCCAGCGGCGTCATCGTTGGATTTCATTTGGATAGTCAATAATTAAGGACACGTCATGACACTGATTAAATGCACCACTCGTTGCACGAAGCCCGTAATCCGTTTTCTCGAATGGCTGTCGCCAGTGGCGGATTTGGGAATTCGGCTGTGGGCGGCGAGATTCTTTTGGGACTCGGGGCTAACCAAGGTCAGCATCGACGGCGGCTTCCCGTTCATTCATATGAACCCCACTACGATCAATCTTTTCAAAACCGAATATCACGTGCCGTTGTTACCGCCGGAATTGGCGGCGTACCTCGGCGCGGGCGTGGAATTATTCTTTCCAATCTTGCTGGCACTGGGCCTGGGCGGTCGTTTCGCGGCGGCGGTGTTGTTCGTCTTCAATATCATCGCGGTGATCTCCTACCCCGGTTTGGAAGAATTCGGCATCCTGCAACACGCGTTGTACGGTACGCTGCTACTGACCGTGATTCTGCACGGCCCCGGTAAAATCTCGGTCGATCATTTCATCCGTCGCCATTACCTGAAATAAGAAACGCGCATGATCGTCAAATTAAGCACGGTTGTGATCCTGATTCTGCTTGGAGCGTTGTTGTACGTCGCCGGCGTGCTGGCGCCCGATTCGGTGCGACAAGAAGTCGAGTCCCGGGTGCGCCGTGTGATTCCGAGCGATATCGTCGCGCCGGAATTGAGCAATCTCAAAATGCCCGATTTTTCTGCCGCGCCTAAGAAAACTGCATTACCGGAAGGCACGATCTCGGCCGATCAACTTCTTCTCTCCGGCACATCGACCGACGATACGCGCTATGCCGTTCAAGCAGGCGCGTTTGCCGACACACAACACGCCGAGGCATTGGCGAAGCGACTACGCGACATGCAATATCCGATCAGAATGCTGAGCATCGTCGATGGACGTAACGCGCATTGGATTATCGTCGCCGCCGGTTCCTACACTTCCGCCAACGACGCCCGCAAAATACGCGCGGCGCTATCAAGCCAACTCGGCGTGCCGTCTATGAGCGTGATCCAACTACCGCCCGAGAAAAAATAGCGAATCGGCGTAACGCGCATATAGACTAAAGTCGTATATCAAGTTGTCCAACCCTGAACCTAGAATTTGATTCTGCTCCGTTCGTCATGCTCGAAGTTCGCATGCATCGGATGGAGGGTTGTCATAGAATAAGTTGTTTGCTTTGCACGACTCGAGACAAAAAGAAAAAGACGTCGCAGGATGCCGATCGAGAACGCATGGGATGCACCGTCAAAGCGAAGCTTTCACAAGCTATTGGGCACCGCTTACAACATATGTCTTTCCATTTCTCGTCCCCGAGCGTACGCGCGCGGACATTGCTGAAGCTGCGACTGCGCATCGTTAGTTGGTGCGTTGGATTGCTTCTCACCGCCGTCGCCACGACGGCCGCCGCTACCGGTACGCCGATTAAAATCCTGGTGTTGTTGGGTGGCGAGAACGACGCTTACCAAAAAATGGCACAGTCCATAGGCTCCACCCTCGCGGCGCAGCCGCCACGCGCGAAAATCGAACTCGACATCGAGCACATCAATAATCTCTCCGCGGGGCTGAGCACGCACCCAACATTAGTCATAACCATCGGGCCCGATGCCGCGCGCGCCGCGATGCACGCCAACCCGGCGTCGCCGATTCTTTATACGCTCATCCCACGCACCATCGCGCAGGAGATCCTGCGAAATGGCCGCGACGGCAAACCGTTAACGCATCGCGATTCCGCCATCTTTTTGGATCAACCCATCGGCCGGCAACTGGATTTATTACGCATTGCCCTGCCAAAACGTAAGCAGGTCGCGATGATTCTGGGACCTTCGACGCGCAGTCTGGAAAACGAACTGCGCAATGGTTGTCGCGAGCGTTCACTAACCGTTGAAACCGCCACCATTAATCAGCGCGAAGAACTCATCCCCGCGTTGGAACATTTATTGGGCAAGGCTGACATCCTATTGTCGGCGGCGGAACCGATGGCTTACGACGGTGAAACGCTGCACCACGTACTGCTCACCACCTATCGCTACGGCATTCCGGTTATTGGACAGTCGGAGGCTTATGTCGACGCTGGCGCCCTTCTCGCGATTTATTCCACCCCGGAACAAATCGGTCGCCAGGTTGGAGAATTATTGAATTCAAAAGTTTTCACCAAAGACGCGCTACTACCCCCACCGAGCTACCCTAAATATTTCACCGTCTCTATCAACCGTCGCGTCGCTTCTTCGCTGGATTTGCAGTTGGAGAATGAGACGACATTGCAGACGAAATTGCGGACGTTGTCGCACTAAATTTGTTCTTACAAAAATGACGTGGGCGTAATAACGCGACGCGTTGAAATAAGAATTAAGCGACAAATAAGTATTCGCTTTCCTGAGAGAAAGAATACTTTTAAAGAAATACGCTTGAGTGATTTAACAACGAGAAAAACGCATTACGACCGCGACGCCCGGGGAATCATTCCTGTCGACGGTACCGCAATCCGACCCGGTTCGCCCTCTAATTTGGTCGCCGCACGGACCGGCTGCGTATCCGCCATCGGTAGCACTATCGAAGACGACGTCGGCCGCGCGATGGCGTAACCCTGCACCATATCCACGCCGATACGGCGCGCTTCTTCCAAAATAATATCCGTCTCCACGCTTTCCGCGATCGTTGTCAAACCCATCACATGGCCGATCTGATTGATCGACTGCACCATGGCTCGGTCGATCGGATCGCCAGCGATACCGAGCACAAAATGGCCGGAAATCTTGAGGTAGTCGACGGTTAAATTCTTTAAGTAAGCGAACGAACTCAAACCGCTGCCGAAATCGTCGAGCGCGAAACGGCAGCCCATCGCATGCAGTGTCGAAATGAAATGCCGCGCGCGCGGAAAGTTGGCGATCGCTGCGGTTTCGGTAATCTCGAAACAGATCAAACGCGGGTCCGCGCCCGTCGTCTTCAATTGCGACACCACATAATCGAGAAAATCCGGATCGCCGATCGACTGACCCGACAAATTGATAGAGCAGGTCCAACCTTTCGACAGCGTCGTGCCTTGCGTACCGAGCGATAACAACGCGTTGCCGACTACCCAGCGATCCACCGCCGGCATTAACCCATAACGTTCCGCCGCCGGTAAAAATGCGCTCGCGGGAATGATATTGCCATTCGCCTCGCGCATGGCCACCAGAATTTCGCAAAAATTCGGGGCCGCGCCATTGCCGCGCAAGGTGTGAATCGGTTGGTAATTCAGATGCAGCTCGTTTTCTTTGAGCGCCTGCGTCACACGCAGCACCCATTTCATGTCCGCGCTGCGCTGGGCGATTTCGGTATCGTCCGGTTCGATGACGTGAATCCGATTGCGGCCTTTGTCTTTGGCCAGATAACAAGCGCTGTCGGCGCGTGCGAGAACGTCGGCAAAATGCCCCGACGTCGCCGTCACCGGCGCCAACCCGATGCTGGCGCTGATCTCGAACACGTTGCCTTCCCAAGAAAATTGAAAATCGCGGATAGCGTCGTGTAGCTCGTCGGCGATAACGCGCGCCTGCGCTAACGGGCAGTCGAACAACAACGCGCCGAACTCATCGCCGCCAAGGCGCGCAATGCAATCTTCCGTGCGCACTGTCGACTGTAAACGCGTCGCCAAACGACGTAACAATTCGTCACCGGCGATATGTCCACAGGTGTCGTTGACGATCTTAAATTGATCGAGGTCGATGTAACACACCGCATGCTCGCGGCTTTGCGTACGCGCGGTGCCGATGGCGAGTTGTAGCTGTGTTTCGAATTCTTGGCGATTCACCAAGCTGGTCAGCGGATCGTGGCTAGCTTGATATCCCACCTGCTGTTTCAGTACTTGTTCTTGCGTGATGTCGTGGAACGCGAACACGCTGCCGACGAGATTGCCGGCGCTGTCATGCATCGGCACGACCGTTTGTTGAATCGCGTAATGAACGCCAGCGCGATGCACTAATGTCAAACGCGGCACGTCGCTCTTGCGACGCGCCTGACGCACACCGGGGGCGACTAGGCCGCCGACATCGGGAGGGCTTTCTTCTTCGATAATCTTGAACACATCGTTGAGTGGATGCCCACGCGCCTCGGCGTCTTTCCAGCCGGTGAGCCGTTCGGCGGCCGGGTTCATGTAATCGATCTTGCCAGCTTTATCGGTGGTAATGACACCGTCCCCGATAGAGGCCAACGTCGTCTGCGCGCGTTCCTTCTCGCGGTACGCTGCTTCTTCGGCGTACTTGCGCTCGGTCGCAGCTTGCTGCGCCGCCGATATGCCGATGGAATTTCTGGAAAGTGAATTCGGCGCCGCATCGGACTGATGCGACATAGTAGGAATCAGATGCCACAGTCCCATGCCGACCAGTGCGACGCCGGCTAAGGTCAACGTGGTTTCCAAAGAAGAAATGAGATTTCCGAGGCCGGTCAGATGCGCATGGCTCGAACCGCTAGCGCCGCCAAAACCGACCATGACGGCAATCAACACGCACAACGACCCCGCCAGCAGCGCCAAGGCGCCGCGCAGGCTATAAACGACGGGCTTTTTGCGGGCACACCAGAAAAAAACCACAACCGCACCCAGTGCGATCGCGCGCAAAGCCTCCAGGAGAACTACCGTCATTAAATAGGTACCCCGTCTTTCTAGGCGTCACCATGCGGTGACTTTATGTGGCGACCTATCCTGGTGGCCGGGAAATCAACGTCCCTATTAACGAAAGTATAGTCTTGACAATGCTTCAAAATCGCCGGCAAATCGTGGCCATTGTCCAAGCGTCAGATTGACGAGCTGGTAATGAAATCAAGGGTTTGGGGTTAAATCATCGAGGGACTACGAGAGAGAAGTGAAAGCAAGCGCCAATTTCACTAGGTAACAACCTCGTTTTTGGCCCGTTCCCTTCGGGCAGAGAATAGGGGTAGTCCCTCTCCCCATTGGAGAGGGACCCGGACTCACCTGTTCTTATTTACTCTTCCTTTTCCGTTTCGCAGCGATCCGCATTCGTAGCGCGTTCAACTTAATAAATCCCGCCGCATCCGCTTGGTTGTAGGCGCCGGCGTCATCTTCGAATGTCGCGATGGTTGAATCGAACAACGAATCCGTTTTCGACTCTCGTCCAACGACCGTGACGTTACCTTTATAGAGCTTTACCCGCACGCTGCCATTCACGTGCTGCTGCGTGTGATCGATCAATACCTGCATCGCCTTACGCTCCGGGCTCCACCAATAGCCGGTGTAAATCAACGCGGCATAACGCGGCATCAACTCGTCTTTCAAGTGCGCCACTTCGCGATCGAGCGTGATCGATTCGATCGCGCGATGCGCGCGCATCATGATCGTGCCGCCCGGCGTCTCGTAGCAACCGCGCGACTTCATGCCGACGTAACGGTTCTCGACCAGATCGAGCCGCCCAACGCCGTGCTTGCCGCCAAGCTGGTTCAATGCCGCCAACACATTCGCTGGCGTCATCTTCTTGCCGTTCACGGCGACGATGTCGCCCGCTTTGTATTGCAACTCAACATATTCCGGTTTGTTCGGCGCCTTCTCCGGCGACACGGTCCAACGCCACATATCTTCTTCCGGCTCGCGCGAGGGATCTTCGAGAATGCGGCCTTCGTAAGAGATGTGCAGCAAGTTGGCGTCCATCGAATACGGTGAACCGCCCTTCTTCTTGCCTTCGATCGAGATTCCGTTCTTCTCGGCATACGTCAACAATTTTTCGCGCGAGGTCAGATTCCACTCGCGCCATGGCGCGATGACTTTGACATCCGGCTTGAGAGCGTAGTAACCCAGTTCGAAACGTACCTGATCGTTACCCTTACCCGTCGCACCGTGCGACACCGCATCCGCGCCGACTTTATTCGCGATCTCGATCTGTCGTTTCGCAATTAACGGCCGCGCGATCGATGTGCCGAGCAAATACTCGCCCTCGTAAATCGTGTTCGCGCGGAACATCGGAAACACGAAGTCACGCACAAATTCTTCTTTTAGGTCGTCGATGAAGATCTGCTTCACCCCCGCCTTCTTCGCCTTCACTCGCGCCGGCTCCAATTCCTCACCCTGTCCGATATCGGCCGTGAACGTCACGACTTCACAGTCGTACGTATCTTGCAGCCATTTGAGAATGACGGAAGTGTCCAGTCCACCGGAATACGCTAAAACGACCTTCTTAATTTTCTGTGCCATAAACCTTGTCATACGTTCTCTCACCGCTGTCCCTCCAGAAGTAAAGAGATCTCTCAAATAAGAAGAACCGCCCCCTCTCCCGTTCACGGGAGAGGGTTGGGGTGAGGGAAAAAGTTTTCAGTTATTTACTAAATTTCGCCAAAACCAATCCAGCCAGATACCAAGCCGCGACGTGATCGAGAACTTCCGCGAAAATATAACTAGCGGAGAATCCCCACCAGTTCCAATACGCCCCTGACGACAACAATGCGACCGTCACGCCGATCAGCGTAACGAATCCCACCTTGTGCCAATATTTTAACCCCGTCGTCTTCGACAACATCCACGCGACGATCAAGCCGCTGATAAGGCAAATCACCAACCCGATGCCCATGCAAATACCCATATTCGCAGGGCGGCTGGTATTCACCGATACAAACGCGCTCGTTCCCGTCTGCCACTGCTTCATCGCCGCATCCTGCTTCGCCTTCTTCTGCTCCGCCGACATCCCTTCCGTACCGGCATGCCCATTTGGAAATACATAAATACCCGGTCCCGAGATATTCGCCTCGATCGCCGCCTTCACCGCCGTTTCGTCTTTGAAGTTCTTCATCGACGCTTCGTGAAACCCAAGCGCCATCCAGCTAACGAATCCCCAAGCAAACACCACCAGCCCTGCCAACACGCCGCCGAGCCAAATAGATTTCTTCGACTTCATTTCCTTCTCCTTAGAAATGGTTGATATCAAACCAGCAACATTGTTGCCGCTGCGGGTGGCATTTTACCGATTGACGATGGTCTTTACAGAGGCAATATTTTGGAACGTCGACCTATTTCCTCTCCGCAAGAATGGCAATGATTTTCTCCATTTCCGGCATTTTTACGACGTTAATCGACACGAGGGATTGTTCCATTCTATTTAAAGGATAAAAAGGGATCGTATACCCAGGACTTACAAAATCCACGATATGGATATATCGACAATTCTTCCGTCCCATTTCCTCATGAAACGCTACATCGCCTAAATGTGGTGCCATCGATCACGATATTACTCGACAAATCGTGCTGATTTATTTCAGCAACAAAACTATTCCGCTGAACCACCGGTCATACCAATATATTCAATAAATCAGAAGACCCTCTATGCCGCCCAAACCTTTCTCAATCCATGTAGAACAATCCGTCCTAGATGATCTTAAGACGCGCTTGCAACGTACTCGCTGGCCGGACCAGGAAAACAGCGCCGAATGGAGTATGGGCACCAACTTGGAATACCTGAAAAAGTTGGTGGACTATTGGCAAGGGCAGTACGACTGGCGCAAACACGAAGCAGAACTTAACAAGCTTCCGCAATTCACTGCCAACGTCGACGGCACGACATTACATTTCGTGCACGTCAAATCGAATAAACCAAACGCATTACCATTGCTTTTACTTCACGGCTGGCCGGACGGGTTCTATCGTTATCAGAAAGTAATACCGATGTTGAGCGACGCAGATATGCCGTTCGACGTGATCGTCCCCTCTCTACCCGGCCATGGTTTTTCCGATCGCAAACCCGCCGCCTCGGCCGTCGTCGCGGATCTGTATGCGAAGTTGATGGTGGAAATATTAGGATATAAAAAATTCTTTGCCGCTGGCGGCGACCATGGCTCTATTGTGGCAAGGGCGCTAACGCGGCAACACGCCGACAAAGTGATTGCCATTCATCTAACCGACGTTGGATACCCCAGAGGTAACGAAGACTTCTCGACAATGACAAAGGACGAACAAGAATTCGCCCGCTTCGTTCAACAGTGGTGGATGGTAAACGGCGCTTACGCCATGGTGCATGCGACTAAACCGCAAACGATCGCACCGGCTTTGAACGACTCACCCGTCGGCCTGGCGTCGTGGATTATCAGCATGATCGACATCGGCTCGGCTTCCCACGATGTCGAATCCGCCTTCGGCGGGCGCGACATGTTGCTCACCAACATCACGATCTATTGGGTAACGCAAACCGCCGGTTCCGCGGCGCGTATGTATCTGCACGAAGCCCGTGCATCCTACGGCCCGAACGGTCCTATTCCCGAGACAAAGAGCAAGACACCCGTTGGCGTCACGTTATTCCCTCGCGAAGCGCAATTCCCCAAGGAATGGGCCGAACGAACCCTCAACGTTCAACGCTACGTGAAAATGCCACGCGGCGGACATTTCGCACCGCTAGAAGAACCGGTGCTGTATACGAAAACGTTGCAGGAATTTTTCGTGAGGTACCGCTGGACGATAAATAAATTAGAGCCGGCGTTAACGACGGAATTATGAACATAGGGTGCTAATCATCAGTCCCATCACTACCACATAGAACAGAGCTGGCATCCACAAGAACCACCGCATTGCTTTACGTCTCTCAACACGAAATGCAGTAGTGGCTGCCGCGTAACTGATCCAGCATGACCATGTTGGAAGGCGTGTTCGCGCAGGCGAGCCGCTAAAAAAAGAAGCCGGCATGGCCGGCTTCTTTTTGTTTGGACATGCGGCGCAATGCGCTGCGCTTATTGCGCCCTACCTCGCTACCTAGCTGTGTCCGGGTTACTTAGTTCCAAGTCCGTTTCGTGAGCCTCAGTAGAAGTGCCGTCCTCAAACTCTATCGTGTACACAACGCCTTCCGGGAATTTTTCAAAATATTTCCCCGGCTGACTCTCGAATACTCCGACAATCCAAGCCTTCTCGCCAGGACGCATTTCCGGAGTCGCACTCATACGCACCCTAACAACGTCGTCATATTTAAACATTGGCTTCATCGATTGACCGGTAGATGAGGATTTCCATCCGGAGTTGTCACCCCGGGACGATGCGCATGTGGATCCTGGCTACAAATAATTTAAATACTTAGCAATCATCTCTTCATAGTATGGGAGGTAAGTTTTGCCAGAATGAATATCCGCGATTAACGCTTCAATATCCGGGCGTAGTTCTTTCAAGGAATATTTTTTTGCGACTTCCAAAGCAAGATATAGAGTGCCTTCTTTTTTCCCATCATCTTTTTTTCTTTGGTTTTCTGGGATGCGGACTGAAATCCAATCTCGTAGAACCTCAATCATAGTTTGACGTTCTTCCAACACTATTGATTGCAAGCGCTCCGTAATAATGGCAATTTCTTCGTTGCCGGTAAGACGTTCCGGAATCGAAGCATGGATGTTATTGACAATTTCTAAAATTTCTTGCTTAGTCATCATTAGCGCACCTGACGAATAGCTGACGGTGGAATGGCACGGTTAAAAATTATCTCGGTTCCGCCACCCATAGCGTTAGACGTAGGCAACACGCGTATTGGACCAGCACTTGGTTTGATTCCCATGGATTGAAGCGCTGCCGTGTCGATTTCCAACAATGCACCGGAAAGACCGCGATTGGGTGATAAAGCAAGATTCATTTGCGCTTCAATAGGAGAGTAAGCGCCGTTCGGTGTAGCAAAAATTTTTCCTGCCATGCCTGGTTGCAAACCGTTTTCGAGAATGCTGGGTACATTTTTTGCTTGAGTATAATGATAGAGCTTAGAAGGTAGAGCTGCTTTCTTTGCAACCTTACAAATTTTTCCCGCAATTTTCGCTGGTTTCAGAAAAGGAATTACATCGAGCAATATCATTCCTGTACCCGTCGCACCGCCGATTTCAAGCGCTTCAGGGATTCCATAACCAGGCATGAGCATCGATCCAAGTTCGGCTCTTGCCGCGACTTCTTCATCGCTTGATT
>JAHFQD010000298.1 GCA_023266455.1 Candidatus Muproteobacteria bacterium | reverse complement strand
TGCGAGCCCATGTGGAAGTGCAACATCTGCAAGGCATTGATCTGTCCGGCCTCGCGTAGCCGTGTTACCACGCGCAAGGCTTCGGAGGCGGTGAGGCCGAATTTAGATTTATCGCCGCCGGTGTTTTGCCATTTGCCAGCACCGATCGAGGCCAGTCGCACACGCATGCCGAGCAGCGGCGCGATGCCGAGCTTGGCCGCTTCGTCCAACACGATCTCGAGCTCTGACAGCTTTTCCACCACGATATGCACGCGTTGACCGAGCGCCTTGCCGATTAACGCCAACCGGATGTACTCGCGGTCTTTATAGCCATTACAGACGACAATGCCGTTTTCGCGCGAACGCGCCAGCACCGCCAGCAACTCGGGTTTGGAACCGGCTTCGAGACCGACGCGGTCGCCGCCGCGCTCCAGCAGTGCGTCGACGACGCTACGTTGCTGATTCACCTTGATCGGATACACCGCAGTGTAATGGCCGCTGTACTGGTTAGCGGCGATCGCCGTGTCGAACGCCGTGCACAGTTCGCGCACACGGTGATGCAGAATTCCGGAAAAACGCACCAATACCGGCAGCGCCAGGTTGTTGGCGGCGAATTCCTGGGTGAGTTCGTAAAGGTCGATGCCGGGATGGTCGATGCCGGGATCCGGACGCGCGACGAGGTGGCCGCGGCTGTTCACGTCGAAGTAGCCGTTGCTCCAATGCGCGATGTTATAAAGGTCGCGCGCACGCTGAATATTCCAGTCCAACATGGGGCGCAAGTATCGGAAAGCCGGCCCGGCAGTGCAAGAAGTTTCGCCGTTTTTTGGAATCAGCTGGTAAAATCCGCCACAACTTTTTATTCCCGCCGGCACACATGACACTCGACACGAATTGGTACACCGAAGAATGGTCCGGCCAAGGCACGGCCATCTCCCTTAAATTCAAGAGCAAGCTGCACGACGAGCAGTCGCCGTATCAGCGCATCGAAATTTACGAGACGGAGACCTTCGGCCGGTTGATGACGCTCGACGGCTTGGTCATGGTGACCGACCGCGACAATTTCGTTTATCACGAGATGATGTCGCACCCGGCACTGTTCGCGCACCCAGCGCCGCAACGCGTGCTGGTCATCGGCGGCGGCGATTGCGGCACCTTGCGCGAAGTGCTGAAGCACGACGGCGTGACGTTGGCGGAACAAGTAGAGCTCGACGAGCGCGTCACGCGCGTGGCGGAGAAATTTTTTCCCGACCTGTGCGCGTCCAACAACGATCCGCGCGCACGCTTGCGCTTCGACGATGGCATTGCTTGGGTCGCGAAGGCGACGCCGGAAAGCTATGACGTCATCATCATCGACTCGACCGATCCGGTGGGACCGGCGGCGGGATTGTTTTCGGAAGCGTTCTATCGCAATTGTTTTAAAGCGCTAGGACCGCAGGGCATTCTCGTCGGCCAAAGCGAATCGCCGTTATTTCACGCCGAGCTGATTCGGTCGGTGCAAAAATCCATGCGCGATTCCGGATTCAAAGACGTCGCGACCCTGCATTTCCCGCAATGCACCTATCCCTCGGGCTGGTGGAGCGCGACCATGGCGTCTAAGCAGGGCGGCCTGGTGAATTTCCGGCGGCCGGCAAGTAATAAAATGTTTACCACGCGTTACTATAATTCCGATATTCATCAGGGCGCGTTGGCGTTACCGCAGTTCCTTCGGAAATAACGGGCTATCGACCCGCAGAGGTTACCGTCGCTGTCATGAATAAACGGATCGCCCTTATCGTCGGCAGCATTCTGGCCGTAATCGTCGCCATTGTCGCCGCCGTGCCGTACTGGTTCGGTGTCAAAGCCGAGGAAGCGCTCGAGCAAAAACTGGAAGCGTTGGCACAACGCAACGGTTTTGACATCGTACGCAACGACTACCAGCGCGGATGGCTCACGTCCAAGGCGGAGATCGTGCTGCACGCAACCTCGGTCGATCTGACTACCCAACACACGGTTCAACACGGTCCGTTCGCGTTCAACCGTTGGTTGGACGGCGACTTCAATACCGATGCAATCCAAGCGCGCATCGAGACTCGCGGCACGCTCAAAATTTCGCTGCCGAATACCAAGGCCAGCGAGTTCGTGTTCTTCATGGCTACCATCATCGCGCTCGACGGCAGCGGCCAATCGCATTTGGAATCGCCGGCGCTGAAACAACAAGTAGCGAACGGCAGCACGGTCGAATGGCAAGGACTGAAAGGCGACATCGTGTTCGACGCCGGCATGCGTCATATTCGTTCCGATATTTTGGCGCCGCGCTTCGCGTTCGGCGTAGGAGAGATCAGTGACATTCGATTTCATTCCGACGTGCGCCAAGGTATTGCGAATCATTACTTAGGGAAAAATACTTTCGAGATTAAAGAAGCCAAAATCGAACCTGGCTTTCAGTTAAAAAAATTACGCGTCGCCGTGGACACGAGCGCGCAAGGCGAAAATCTCACCATCGGTTTCGGGTACGACGTCGATGAAATTCAAATAACGGGGGGGAAATACGGGCCCGGCAAACTCGCGCTCGAAATCCGCAAGCTCGACGCCGCGACGTTGGCGCGTTTTCAAGAAGAAATCGGCGCGCTGCAACGCAGCGGTCGTCCAGCTGAACAGCTCGGCTTGATGCAAGTCGGGAAGATGCTGCAAATGATCGGCGATCTAGCGAAAAAAGCGCCGGAGCTCGAGATTACCGAAATGCGGTTTCGCATTGGCGACGACGAGATTCGCGGCAAAGCCAAGGTCGTGCTCGATGGCAGCAAAGTGAATATTGCAGCGAATCCGTTACTGATTTTGACCAACCTCACCGCTGACGCCGAAATCTCGTTGCCGCCGTCTTTGCTCAAACCGTTGTTGCTGCCGTTACTGGAAGCGGATTTGGAAAACGCGCGCAAGCGCGGCGCGCTGAAAAAAGAAGACGCCGAACGCCTGAGCGCCGAACGCCTTTCAGAAATTTTGGATAAAACGTTTTCGGTTTACGTCGCGCGTCACGAACTGACGCGTCATTTGGTGCGCCAAGGCGATCACTATCAACTTATTGCCTCGTTGCGACGTGGACAATTCTTGATCAACGGCGAACCGATGAATGTGCCGGCGACGGGGTTGTTGCCGCCGTTGGCGCGATAAAAAAAACGGGCGCCGCGGCGCCCGTTTAGTCTGACATCCTCCCAGCTTC
>JAHFQD010000297.1 GCA_023266455.1 Candidatus Muproteobacteria bacterium | reverse complement strand
GTTGTGTCGCTGGCTTTGAGCTGGCGACAGGTCTGAAACCCGTCCAACCCCGGCATGACAATGTCGAGCAAGATCAGGTCGGGCCGCAATGACGAGGCGAATTTGATCGCCTGCTCACCGTCGCGCGCAAGCACCACGTGATAACCCTTCTCTTCCAAATACGCCGCGATCACCTGCAAACTGGAAGCGGTGTCGTCGACGATAAGGATGGTGGCGTCGGTAGTACTCATATCTGTCATAGGATTCGGCTTTATATGCCCACGCATTTTGTATAAATCCTGAACAACGCTTCCCATTTCCCTATGCGAACAGACAAAGAAAAGCATAGTCGCTGCCGCCTAAAGGGCTGCAAATGTCGGACCGCCTGCGGTGCACGATCAGTTCAAAAATCTGGGAAATTCAAGCGAATTAAAGCGACTACTACTTTCGGCTACGGTTTACTGCGCGTGGCACAAGCGGCGAGATAAGCCCCGACGAGAATAAAAACCCCTCCGACCCACTCGCGGAACGTCACGATTTCGTTCGTCAGTAGTTGCTGGGACACTGCACCGGCCACCAATTCGACCAGGGCTAATACGGCGGAGCGATAAACCGGCATGTGCGTCACGCCGTACTGCACGAAAATCGTCATCAGCATGACTCCGCCGATACCAAGCGCGACGGCGCCGGAAAAGACCGGCAAGTCGATCTGCGGCACACGAATCGCGAGTACGGCGATCATGGCCAGCGCCACCAGGATGACCCCCGACCAAACGCACATCACCTTGGCGGTGAGCGATACCTGCTGCGCCTTGCGCGTCATCACGTTCGACAACGCGAAAGCGAATCCGGAGGTTAACGCCATCCAATCGGTATAACCCTGCGGCCACGGCGCACCGAGGCGGGTATTCCATAACATAACGATCGCGCCGGCCATCGCCAGGAACAAACTCATGAGCGCTGTGCGCGAGATGCGTTCGCCGAGAAGCAACCAGGCCAACAGCGTGGCCCATAGCGGCGACAGATAAAATAACAGCAACACCCGCAATACGTTGCCGTTCAACACCGCTTCGATGAACGCGACATTGGTCCAACCCGAAGCGATTGTCAGCACTACCAAGGTCGCCGGCGCCAACGAAAACTCGCCGACGACGCGCCAGGTACGCGGCAGGCTCACGATCAGCGCCGTGGCATAGAGAATCAGCGACAGCCACACACCCTGCAGCCCGCCGTTTTCCAACAACCGCATGGGATACCACACCACGCCCCACATCGTGGCGCCCGCCAACATGGCGAGTACTGGATATAAACCGCGAGAATCGTTGGAGGACGCCATCGGTGCCGTTATAATTTTACTTTCCTTGTCATCGCTCAAATCCAAAATGAATTCGCGGCTCGCGAGTCTACAGCCCTATCCATTTCAAAAGCTCGCGCAGCTCTTGGAAGGCGTTACACCACCGAAGGATAAAAAGCCGATTCGGCTTTCCATCGGCGAGCCGCAGCATGCCGCACCTGCCTTCGTTTTGGAAGCCTTGAAGGCGAATCTTGGCGGACTGTCGACTTATCCCGTTACCAAAGGCGCGCTCGAATTGCGCGCGGCCATCGCCGCTTGGACAAATCGCCGCTTCGATTTACACGCCGCGCCGCTCGATCCCGAAAAGCACATTCTGCCCGTCGCGGGAACGCGCGAGGCGCTGTTCTCCATCGCGCAAGCGGTGATCGACGCGCGTGGCGGTGAAGCGCCGTACGTGCTGTCGCCGAATCCGTTCTATCAAATCTATGAAGGTGCAGCGCTGCTCGCCGGCGCGCAACCGTATTTTCTCAATACCGTCGAGAACAACGGTTATCGCATGGATTTCGAAAACGTACCGCGCGAAGTTTGGCAACGCACTCAACTCGTCTATTTATGCTCGCCGGGAAATCCAACCGGCGCCGTGTTGAACCACGACGACTTCAAGCGGATCATCGCATTGTCGCAGCAATACAGTTTCGTCATCGCCTCGGACGAATGTTACAGCGAGCTTTACTTCGACGAAGCCGCGCCGCCGATCGGACTACTCGAAGCGGCGCAGAAGCTCGGCGTTAAAGATTATAAAAATTGTCTGGTATTCCATTCGTTGTCCAAGCGTTCGAATCTTCCCGGCTTGCGATCCGGTTTCGTCGCCGGCGACACCGCGCTGATCGAGCAATATCATCAGTACCGCACCTATCAAGGCTGCGCGCTGCCGCCATCGACGCAAACCGCGAGCATCGCGGCGTGGAATAACGAAGCGCACGTCCTCGACAACCGTAATCAATACCGCGCCAAGTTCGACGCCGTGCTGGAAATCCTGGCGCCGGTGTTGGATGTCAAAAAACCCGATGCCGGTTTTTATCTCTGGCCGCGCACACCGCGCGACGACGCTACGTTCACGCGCGAACTGTACGAACGCGAGAACGTGCTCGTACTCCCCGGCAGTTATCTGTCGCGCGAAACGCGCGACGGTAATCCCGGCGCCGGCCGCGTACGCATCGCGCTGGTGGCGCCGCTCGCCGAGTGCGTCGACGGCGCGAAACGAATTCGACACTACCTTGAGTCACACTAAAGAAATGGCAAAGCAAGCAATGAACAATTTGGAAAAAACCATCAACGACGCTTTCGAGAAACGCGCCGAACTCTCGCCCAAGAAAGCGCCGGCGAAAATCAAAAAAGCAGTCGACAGCGCGGTGTCGTTACTCGAAACCGGCAAAGCGCGCGTCGCGGAAAAGCGCGATGGCCAATGGGTCGTGAACGAATGGCTCAAAAAAGCCGTGTTGCTTTACTTCCGCGTGACCGACAACCAATTAATGCGCGGCGGTGAAGCAGTTTATTGGGACAAAATCGAAAATAAATTCGCCGGTTTCAAAGCGAAGGATTTCAAAGCCGCCGGTTATCGCGTGGTCCCGCCCGCCTTCGCGCGCCGCGGTTCGCACATAAGCACCGGCTGCGTGCTGATGCCCTCGTACGTGAACATCGGCGCTTATGTCGACGAAGGTACGATGGTCGACACCTGGGCCACGGTGGGATCGTGCGCGCAGATCGGTAAGAACGTACATCTTTCCGGCGGCGTCGGGATCGGCGGCGTACTTGAACCGGTACAAGCTTCGCCGACGATCATCGAAGACAATTGCTTCATCGGTGCGCGTTCGGAAATCGTCGAAGGCGTGATCGTCGAAGA
>JAHFQD010000296.1 GCA_023266455.1 Candidatus Muproteobacteria bacterium | reverse complement strand
AATGAGAGATGTCGTATCCACTGTGTACTCAACGCGTCCGTTGGCAAACCTCGCCATTGCGGAAGAAAAATTCGATTTCGGTTTTCGCGTTCTCCAGCGAATCAGAACCATGTACGGCGTTCTCTTCGACGTTACCGGCGAGATCGGCACGGATCGTTCCCGGTGCCGCTTTCTTCGGATCGGTCGCGCCCATGACTTCGCGGTTTTTCACCACGGCATTGTCGCCTTCGAGGACTTGAACCAACACCGGACCCGAGGTCATGAACTTCACCAGATCGTTGTAGAACGGGCGTTCTTTATGCACTGCGTAAAAATTCTGCGCCTGTTCCTTGCTGAGATGAACCATACGGGCGGCGACGATGCGCAAACCGGATTTCTCAAAACGACGAATGATTTCCCCGATATGGTTCTTCGCTACGGCGTCGGGTTTAACTATAGATAAGGTGCGTTCAACAGCCATGCGTTCTCCGATCAAGAGGAATTCGAGACAAAATAATGAAAAATCGGGGTCTTAGCCCCGATTAAACCGCGCTAGTTTATCCGTTCGCCCCTGCCCAAACAACGACACAGCGGTTTAGCCACTATATTCGTCCATCCAGGCCATCTGAATGGCTTCTAAAACCTTCTCGCCCGAGCGTTTCGGGTCATCGTCGAATCCGGGCAAGGCCACAACCCAGTTATAAAGATCGGTAAATCGCACCTTCATTGGGTCCACATCGGGATACGCCTCGCATAATTCGATAGCGATATCGCGTGTATCGGTCCATTTCATCTTAAATTCCCCTGCGCTTAATGACGCTCGGAAGCCAAGTTAATTGTGTACTTCGGGATCTCCACGACCAAATCGGACTCCGCCACTTTGACCTGGCACGACAATCGCGATTCGGGCTCAAGACCCCAAGCCTTATCCAGCAAATCTTCTTCTTTCTCTTCGGCCGACGGCAAGTTGTTGAACCCCTGACGCACGATCACGTGGCAGGTCGTGCAGGCGCAGGCCTTTTCGCAAGCGTGTTCGATAGGAATACCGGCGTTCAACGCCGCATCGCACACGCTGGTGCCGGTGGCGGCGTCGATGGTCTTACCTTGCGGGCACATCGTCGGGTGCGGCAGAAAAGTGATTTTCGGCATCAGTCTTTACTCGACGCTTCGAATTCGTTCAATCGATGCCCCGCAAGCGCGCGACGGATGCCGGCGTTCATGCGGCGCTCGGCGAATTCGCGACTGACTTCGTCCAACGCGCGAATGCCGTCTTGAATCGGACGCGGTTCATTGCCATCGCGCAAATGTCGCAGCTGCGCGATCGCCATTTCGATATCGGTGCGTTCCGGTTTACTAAGCAACGTGTCGCCGTCGGCATAAAGCGCCGCTTGAACGGCGGTAATCAAACGCTCCGCGTCGACCTGCGTTTCACGCAGTCGGCGCGCGGATTCGTCTTCGTGCGCGTGCGCGATCGATTCGCGCAACATGCGTTCGATCTCGGCGTCGGTCAACCCATAAGACGGTTTCACAACCACGTTACTTTCAACACCCGTCGTCTGCTCACGTGCGGATACGGATAACAAACCATCGGCGTCCACTTGAAACGTCACGCGAATGCGCGCGCCCCCGGCTGGCATCGGCGGAATACCGCGCAACTCGAAACGCGCCAACGAACGACAATCGGTGATCAATTCGCGTTCGCCTTGCAAAACGTGGATCAACAGCGCTGTCTGTCCATCTTTGAACGTAGTGAAGTCCTGTGCGCGCGCTGCCGGAATCGGGCTGTTGCGCGGAAGGATTTTCTCCACCATACCGCCCATGACTTCCAATCCGAGCGACAGCGGAATCACGTCGAGCAGCAACATATCGTTGCCGCGTCGATTACCGACGAGAACATCCGCTTGTAGCGCGGCGCCAACGGTCACGACTTTATCGGGATCGATGTCCACTAACGGTTCGCGATCGAAAAATTTCTGCACGCGCTCACGCACGAGCGGCATACGCGTGGCGCCACCAACCAACACCACGCCTTGAATATCTTGCAGCTTCAATTCTGCGTCGCGCAGCGCGCGCCGACACGGCGCGAGCGTTTTCTCGATCAACGAATCGACGAGTGCGTGCAATTGCTCACGCGTCAACTCGCCATGCCAGGCATCGCCGCCATTTCGCTCGACGACAATCGACGCGCGCATCGCGATCGTCAACGTCTCTTTCGCGGCGCGCGCAGCGCGCAGCAGCCGACGCAATTGGCGCTGATCCGCGTCATCGCGAATATCCGCTTGTTGCATGATCCACGCGGCGATGGCGCGATCCATATCGTCGCCGCCGAGCGCCGAATCCCCCGCAGTGGCCATTACTTCGAAAACGCCGCGGTTCAGACGCAGAATAGAAACGTCAAAGGTGCCGCCGCCCAAATCGTAGACAACGTAAATCCCTTCAGGATTTTTATCGAGACCGTATGCGATCGCCGCGGCAGTCGGTTCGTTCAGCAAGCGCAGAACGTTTAGTCCCGCCAAGCGCGCGGCATCTTTAGTCGCTTGGCGTTGCGCCTCGTCGAAATACGCCGGCACGGTGATCACGGCATCGTCTATCACGGCAGCTAAGGTTTTTTCCGCGCGGCGCTTGAGTGTTTTTAGAATCTCCGCCGATATCTCGACCGGGCTATATTCGCCAGCGACCGTGCGTAAGCGCGGCATTTTAGATTCGCTGGCGACGAACTCGTAAGGCAGCGTCTTTCCTAGATGCCGCACGTCCTCGACACCGCGACCCATGAAACGTTTAACCGAGGAAATCGTATTGAACGGATCTTCCGCGGCTGCCGCGAGCGCGGCGTCGCCGACGACGATGTCATCCTTCAAATACCGCACGACCGACGGCAACAAATGGCGCCCGCTCTCGTCCGGCAACGTCTCCGCGAAGCCGTTGCGCACGATCGCGACCAGCGAATTCGTCGTACCTAAATCGATACCGACGGCGTAGCGGCGCGCATGCGGCGCCGGCGTTTCGCCGGGTTCATTGATTTGAAATAACGCCATATCGAGTCGTTGCGAAATCGAGCGGCTACGCCAGCTCGTCCTGTATTTGTTGGCGCAGTTTATCTAAAAACTGCATCTCTTCCGTTGTGCGCAACGCGGGTTGCGGTAACTGATCCGGCGCCAATTGCGCGCGCAGGATTTTTTCTTTTTCCGACAAGCGCCACA
>JAHFQD010000295.1 GCA_023266455.1 Candidatus Muproteobacteria bacterium | reverse complement strand
CGGCGGCGCGCGGCATCCGCTGCCGCGCCGCGTTGCTCGACGCTGCGCTGCAATACCGCTTGAGTCACGAAAATGAAATCGACATGATATCGACGCCGTGGCGTGAACAATTGCTGCCGGTGTTGAAAGACAATCTCCAACAAGAGTGGAAAAACGGTTTGGCGATTTCCGATCCCGACATCCCCAACCGCGACCCGCTGCAGCGACTTTATGAAGACGCGCCGTTACCAGTGGGCATGCCGTTGGCGCACGTGCCAGCAAAATTCGACCCGCTACGCCGACGCGCGCCGCTAGAAGTTTGGCGTGGATCAGAAATCGACTTTGCGCGACGCGCGACGATCGGCTTGGCTGAATTCATCGCCCGCGCCGACGTGGAGCGACTGCGGCCACGATCGAAAGCGGAGATTTCCGCCGCCGTCCTCGCACTTGCCGACGCGACAGAACAAGGAACCACAGACGCGTTGAGCGATAAACCGTTTCGTCGCGCCGCCGTAATACCGGTATTGCTGGCGCAATTGGGCGCTGTGCAAGACAAAGCACGGAACCCTGATGACGACCACCTGCCACGCGCGCAGCTCGACGATATCGCCTCCGAACCCGGCGCGACGGTTGGCTTCGAACAATCCAGTGCGGATGTGCAACGCTTCTTCCCCTATTGCGGCGCTTGCCACAACACGCATGAGAATACGCCGCCGAACTTTTTATACGGCGACGCGCAAACGATAAAAGCTAATCTCGAACGCTGTGCCGACCGTATCTATTTCAGATTACGCATGTGGCAACTCGCGGATGCGGAACGACCGAAAACGCCGATGCCGCCGCGCGTGATGCTGGATCGCCTGAACGTCGAACCGGCGAGATGGGCCGC
Organism: Candidatus Muproteobacteria bacterium; assembly: GCA_023266455.1. Classification (GTDB taxonomy): domain Bacteria; phylum Pseudomonadota; class Gammaproteobacteria; order Acidiferrobacterales; family Sulfurifustaceae; genus JAHFQD01. The sequence goes on along the minus strand of JAHFQD010000295.1, from coordinate 2,318 downwards.
CTCTAACGACGTCGCGGCCATGCTCGACTACGTCGCTGGCTTGCTACGCGCGCAAGGGCGCGATGCGCCGTCGCCGGACCAACTTGCTGTCAAAGAATACGAAACGCTGAGACCCTGTTTTGGAGGAGTGCAACAATGAGAATGAAGTCTCCGTCCCCCGCCGTCTGGAAACGCCGCTTTCTGATCCTGCTCATCATCGTCGTGATCGCGGTCGCGTTACCGGTCATTTACCTGGCCGCGCGCTTTCTGCCGGATCGGCCGGTGACATACGACAAAATCGAGGAGCACTTCAAATACGGTTCCACCGGCGGCGAGCGCGAATCCGGATTTCCTTATTGGATCTGGCGCGTCTTGCCGAAAGTCTGCGCAGAACACATGCCGCAACCGGGCGCCGGCTACGAAGCGTTTGGCATGACGTACGAGCCGGGTAAAGAATTGCCGATCGGTATGTCGATGCGGCGCAACATGGGATTAGATCGCGTGTTTCTGAACTGCGCGGTCTGCCACCAAAGCACGGTGCGCGATAAATCCGATGCGCCGGCGCGTATTTATCTCGGCATGCCGGCGGCGAAACTGAATCTCATGGCGTTCGAGAAATTCATGTTCGATTGCGCCGCGGATGAAAAATTCCGTGCTGAATATATTGTTCCATCGATCCGCGCGGAGAAAGGACGTCTCAGTTTTATCGATCGCAACGTCGTCTATCCCGTGGCAATCGCGTTGATGCGCGAACGCTTGCTGATGTTGAAGAGCCGTTTCGCCGTGCCACTCAAAGGACCGGAATGGGGTCCGGGACGCGTCGATACCTTTAATTCAGCCAAAGTACTATTCAACTTCCCGTTGGACAAACTGCCGCCGGAAGAACTCTTCGGCGCCGCCGACTTCCCGTCGTTGTGGAATCAACGGCCGCGACGCGGAATGCAGCTACATTGGGATGGCAACAACACCATGGTCGAAGAACGCAACAAGAGCGCGGCGTTCGGCACCGGAACGACCCCGCCGACGATCGATACGAAAGCGATCGGCCGACTCGAAGACTGGATGCTCGATCTAAAGGCCCCGGCTTACCCCTATTCGGTTAATAAAGATCTCGTCGCCCGCGGTGCGCCGCTTTACAAGCGCTATTGCGCCAGCTGCCATGGTGCGAACGGTCAAGAGTTCTCGGGTGACAAGGTCGGTAAAGTCACGCCAATCGACGTAATCGGTACCGATCGCGGACGGCTCGATTCGTACACTTATGACTTGGCGGTCAACCAGTCCACGCTCTACGCCGGATACCCTTGGCGTTTCCAGCATTTCCGCAAAACCTTCGGTTACGCGAATATGCCTTTGGACGGCATCTGGCTACGGGCACCCTATTTGCATAATGGTTCAGTCCCGACTTTGCGCGATCTGCTCGAGCCGTCATGGCGGCGACCAAAAGTGTTTTACCGCGGCTATGATGTATACGATCAAGCCAAAGTTGGCTTTGTTTCCAGCGTCGCGGAAGAGAAAGGTCGTAAACACTTCCGTTACGATACCAACCTGCCGAGCAATGGTAACGGCGGGCATGAAGGTCCGGCTTACGGTACACAACTACCGAACGCCGATAAGGAAGCAATCGTTGAATACCTCAAAACGTTTTAAAGCTAATTGCAACGCTTATAGAGGATTACCGTATGACCAATCGAAACACGAGTAAACACGCGTTAGCTGTTCTATTGAGCTTGCTGATTTGCACGATCTCGCCCCTAGCATCCGCCGCCGAGAAAAAAGTCAAAATCGGCATTATGCTTCCGGCGACCGGCAACTTCGCTCGCTACGGAACCGGCATCACCAACGGGTTCAAATTCCACATAGCCGAACACGGCGGCAAGATCGGTGGCATGGAAATCGAGTACGTCGTTGTCGACGACGCCTCGGATAAAACTAAAGCGGCTGAACTTGTGAATCAGCTAATCAATAAAGACAAAGTCGACATCATCGTCGGCAGCGTGCACTCCGACGTAGCGGCGATCATGGCCAAAGAGGTGCGTAACAAGAACGTGTTGCTGCTAGTACCGCACTCCGGCTCCAACGAAATCACCGGCAAGCTGTGCGCGCCGAATATCTTCCGGCTGTCGTATACGAGCTGGCAGGTCGGCTATGCCACCGGCGCGGTGTTGGCACGTGCGCATAAACGCACCGTCACCACGCTCGCGTGGGCCTATGTCGCCGGCGTCGAGCATAGTGAAGGATTCAAGGAAGCCTATTTGAAAGGCAACGGCAAAATCCTGAAAGAATTCACCCTGCCCTTCACCGGCGATCCTAATATCGATTTTCAACCGATCCTGGCTGAA
>JAHFQD010000294.1 GCA_023266455.1 Candidatus Muproteobacteria bacterium | reverse complement strand
GTGCCGCTGCCGCCGTCTTCCTCTTCCCGCAGCGTTAACGCGCCAGCGTCCAGTTGCGTTACTTCGATAATTTCACGTTCGCCTAAAACGCGATCTCTATCTTCTTCGGTGCGTTCGATCCATGCCGATACGTGTGTCGGCGGCGGCGGTTCGTCCGGAGAAATCGGTTGATCGTCGCGAATTGCCGGCGCTGGACTGCGAAGACCGATCGAAATATCGGTTTTATAAAAAATCATTTCCGGCAAACCGTATTCTGTTAACACCGCGGACTTTATTAAATCCGTCTCGCGACCTAAATAGTGGTCGATAAAATAGGCGAGATCTAAATACGCACGGGCATCGGGAATACGTTCAGGTGTTTGTTCCGCTCGCCAGGTGCCGTCTTGTATCCAAAGGCTATTATTTCTCTGTTCGTCGGCCTCGAACCAAATACGAGTCGTATCGGCGAAGGGTTCCAGTAACCACGCCAAGTGATCCCGAGCCGGATTGTTAGCATCGAGCGTCGTGTACAGTGCAAGGGCTTCATGGATGAGTTCCGTTCTCGTCGCTTCGCTTTCCAACAGGACACGGAGATCGTGGCTTAGCCACGGTCTAGTGGTTTCCAAAATTTTCGTTGTTGGATCTGTCACCGGTGGTTTTACTAACAATGGATACAAGGCTAAGGTGGCGTAGGGCGCCAATTCGTTAGCGGCGACATGATTTTCGGCGAAGGTCGCCGAGCGTTTGATGGCGTCGGTCGAAATGGTATTCGCTACGTCGCCCTGCAGTAACAACGCCGTTTCTTCACGAATTAAATTGCGGATGAATTCGCTATCGATTTGTCGTCCGTCGTCTAATACCGCTCCGTAATGCGCGAGCTGCCAAAGATGCGCCAAGCAGATTTCGGCGCGCGCGACGCCTTCCATCAGACCATCGATAGTGACGCTGCCTTTGCCTTCGAGCCAGGCGGCGAAGTAATGCACCGAGACACGCGCATCGGATCGTAGTCCCGCTTCAGTCGGGGGCGTCGACGGCATACGCAGCAAATCTGCTTGCGTAATTTCATCAGGAATGACGAGCTCGATTTGGTTCGGGCGACCACGTAGGCCTTCATCGAAGACTCTCGTGACCATCGCGACGAAGTCGGGGTGAGATACCGGTGCGCCGTCGAAACCGAAGGCGATGTCTTCAAGCATCTCTTCACGGAATCTCTCTTCCGCGCGCGCGTTCGCTTCGGCGTCGTGACGATTGGGCGTAAAGGCCGGCATGCCGCCGAACGCGCCGACGCCACGTCGATGCGCCGTCTTGATAAGCAAACGCATGTACTTGCGCATGAACTCGGCGGTGCTCATTTGCGAGCGATCGGGGAGCACGAACTCCGGATGGCGGCGCATGACTTTGATTAAACTGAAGATGTAATCCCAGCTGCCATAAACAGATCCCGCGGCACGATCACGCATGGCATAGAGCATCTCGTCCATTTGGAACGCCGCGGGTAGCGTTTCGAAGATCAGATTAACGCGCGTGACGTTGGGCGGCAGACCAAGGCGTTCTTCGATGAAATCGAGAATGTCGTTCCATAATTGCGCTTCTTGCCAATGTTCCAGTTTGGGTACCCACAGATAGGGTCCGGAACCATTGGCGATTAGTTGTGCGGCGTTGTGGAATAAGAACATCGCGGCATCGAACAGACCGGCGGAAACCGGTTTGCCGTCGATCAACATATGCGCTTCTTCCATATGCCAACCGCGCGGACGTACTTGCAGGATGGCAGGACGATCGCTGATCTCGTAGTGTTTATCGCGCGAATCGAAATTGAGCGAACCGTGTACCGCTTCGGTTAGCGCCCATTGTGCCGCGACAATATTGTCCCAAGTGGGCGAGAGCGAATCTTCGATGCAAGGTTTGTAACCGCTGGCGCCGGAGTTGGCGCCAGTGACAATGATCTTGGGCTCCGCTGGACCAATGATGCATACGCGTTGGTCTTCCAAATCTGGCGGTAGCGGCGCGACGCGCCAATCGCCTTCTCGGATCCAGGCTGTCTCAGGCAAGAAATCGGGTAACTCGCCGGCGTCGATGCGCGCTTGATAGGCTTCGCGATTGGCCAGAATTTCTTCGATACGTGCGCCGAACCGCGTTTGCAATTCAGTCACGAAAGCCACCGCGGCGGGGGTGAGCACGTCACCGATATGGGGAACGTCGGTATATAAAGTGACCACGGGCGCGACCTCAGCCGCGGCCGGTTCCAGCGGATCGACGCGGGACACCGTGTTGGTGGTCAAATCGACGCCGAAGTGTGACCAAGCCGGTCCGTCGAAGCTAATCCGTGACGCTGGAGTGGGCGATGCGAAGCCGATGTTTGTTTGCGCATCGCCTGTATCGATCTCTGAGAGATTGGAAGTGAGAGGAGTTGTTGCAGGGTCTTCCCAGTTAAGGCGTGTGGGTGTGCCGGTAGTAATACTGCTGCTATCGGGTATGCCAAAATTGAAACGCATCAACGCGTTGTGCGCCGATCGCAGTCCACCGTTCACCCAACCCGGTTCATTCGAGTAAGAAGAGCCGACCACCGCTATCGGTTGGCCCGGTAACGGTTCCGCGCTCCAAGCGGCGATATCTGAGACGGTTAACGACGAGTCTCCGCGCAGCCAATGGAAGGCTTCCGCCCAATATCTGAAATGCGTGATGGATGTACTTGCTGTCGAATGGGGGCTGAGCCGCGCGAACATAGCACGCAACGCGCTTTCGACGCCGCGTATTCCTTCGCGGCGATGCAGATCTAACCAAAATTCGACGGCGTCCGGTGAGTCGGCATACACCGAACGCAACACGGCCTCGTTACCCATGACGCGTCCAGGTGGAACGACCAAGATTTGCGCGGGATCGAGTTTCGCACGTACGCCATGCTCTAATGCCCAGGCGGGGAAGGGACTTGGCGAGGCCGCCCACCATTGGTTGGACCACCATTGTGTGACGGTAACGACCGGGATGCCGAGAAGATCTCCGAAGACCTGTGACGAGCGCAATTGCTCGGCGACATTTCCGGCGATCTGTTTCAGTCCCGCTGGGTCGGCGGCGACGATCACCACATCGGCTTGTATTTCACGTCCGGCAGTTGTGACCAGATATTTGCCGTCTCCGACCGGTCCCGAGATGGATTCCACCGGTTCATCGATCATGATTCGAACGCCTGCGGCGCGCGCATGCGCGGCCATGCCACT
>JAHFQD010000032.1 GCA_023266455.1 Candidatus Muproteobacteria bacterium | reverse complement strand
AAACAGCGCGAAGATACCGACATCCGCTCTGTCGTTATCTTCCGTATTGGCAAGGAGTGGCTCGCGTTGCCCACGGGAACGGTGGATGAGATCGCCGATCAGCGTTCGATCCATTCACTGCCGCATCGCCAAAGTAAAATCGTACTAGGGCTGGCCAATGTCCGCGGTGAACTGTTGATTTGCGTTTCCCTCGGCGAGTTGCTCGGGGTCGAATTGGCGTCGTCTAAACAACGAGCCGGCCACCGCAGCTACCCGCGGCTGCTGGTCATACGAAGCGATGAAGGTCGATTAGCGCTGCCGGTCGATGAAGTTCACGGCGCGCATCGTTTTCATTCGCGGGAACTGCAGCCTCCGCCGGAAACGGTGGCAAGGGCGAATCCCACTTATACCGAAGCCGTTTTGCGTTGGAACGACCGGGTGGTCGGTTGTCTGGATGGAGCATTGTTGTCGTACGCGCTTGGTCGGAGTCTCGCATGACGCGCGACAAACGTGAGGCGCCGCCGTTATTCGATTTGTTCCGCATAGAAGTGGAGAACCAAGCGCAGCAACTGACCGCCGGCCTGTTGGCGCTGGAGCAAAGTCCGGGTGCGGCGGATCAATTGGAAATCTGCATGCGCGCGGCGCACTCGCTCAAAGGCGCATCTCGTATCGTCGGTTTAAACGCCAGTGTCAGCATCGCCCACGTCATGGAAGATTGCTTTGTGGCGGCACAACGCGGCGAGCGCTCGTTGACGCGCTCGCTCGTCGACATTTTGTTGCGTGGTGTGGATTGGCTGCGGCGCATCGCGCAACTGCCGGAAGCGGAAGCGAAGCGCTGGTCGGATGCGAACGCGGAGCTTGAGCAATATCTTGCGGCTTTACGCGCTCGGATCGCGCAGAAGGAAGACGACGTTGCGCCGATTACCCCCTCGGCGGCGGTCGCCGCCGAGCCGGAAATCAACAAGCAAAAATCCGACGATCGCGTGTTGCGCGTCACCGCGGAAAATCTCGACCGCCTGCTTGGTTTAGCCGGTGAGTCGTTAGTCGGCGCGAAATTTCTGAAACCTTTTACCGACTCGTTACAACGTCTCAAACACTTGCTGCACGAGTCGCACAAAGCCATTGAAAACGTCAATCAGGCGTTACCTCAACAAACAGCTGGTGAACAAACGCAGACGTTACTCGTCGATGCGCAACAACACGTGGTTGCCTGTCAGCAGTTGCTCGCGCGCCAACTCGCCGAGTTCGAAAAATTCACGCTGCGCACGAACGACGCTTCCCAGCGTCTCTATGAGGAAGCGCTGGCAAGCCGCATGCGGCCGTTCGCCGATGGCGTAGGCGGTTACCCGCGCATGGTGCGCGATATCGGCCATGCGCTCGGCAAAGCGGTGAAACTCGACATCGGCGGGCTCGCGACCCAAGTCGATCGCGATATTCTGGAAAAACTCGATGCGCCGCTGAATCATTTATTGCGCAACGCCATAGACCATGGCATTGAAACGCCGACGCAACGCGTCGCTGCCGGTAAACCGACCGAAGCGACGATACGCCTGGAAGCACATCACAGCGCCGGCATGCTACAGGTCAGCGTCAGCGATGACGGTCGCGGGATCGATCTCGATCGTCTGCGTAGTCGTATCGTCGAGCGCCAACTCACCAACGCCGAGACCGCGACGCGTTTGAGCGAAGCCGAGTTATTGGAGTTTCTATTCCTGCCCGGCTTTACGCTGAAGGACGACATCAGCGAGATATCGGGTCGCGGCGTCGGTCTCGACGTCGTGCAACACATGGTCAAGCAGGTGCGTGGCACCATCCGCATTTTTACCGAAGCCGGACGCGGCGCGCGTTTTCAATTGCAGCTGCCGCTCACGCTCTCGGTCGTGCGCGCGCTATTGGTGGAAATCGGCGGCGAACCGTATGCGTTTCCGCTGGCCCACATCGGACGTGCGCTCAAGCTCGCGCCGGAAAATATTGCACAGCTCGAAGGGCGACAGCATTTTAATTTGGGCGAAAAACAAATAGGGCTTGTAACCGCGCACCAGGTATTGCGTAAAGACCAACCGGCGCTTGTTGGCGATTTATCAGTCATTATCGTCGGCGAGGCTAATCACCCGTATGGACTTATCGTCGATCGCCTGCTCGGTGAACACGAACTGGTCGTGCAACCGCTCGACTTGCGCTTGGGAAAGATCAAGGACATCGCCGCCGCCGCATTGATGGATGACGGCACGCCGCTGTTGATTGTCGACGTGGACGATATCGTTCGTTCCGTCGAGAAACTCGCGGCCGAAGGCACGCTCGATCGCGCACGGGGCGACGGACTTGGCGCGCAGGCAAAACAGCGTAAACGCGTTTTAGTCGTGGACGACTCGTTCGTCGTGCGCGAGCTCGAACGTAAGCTGCTCGACAATCGTGGCTACGATGTCGAGATCGCGGTCGATGGTATGGACGGCTGGAACGCGGTTCGCATTGGTCATTTCGATCTCATCATTACCGACGTTGATATGCCGCGGCTCGACGGTGTCGAGTTAGTGCAGTTGATTAAACGCGATCCCAATCTCAAGTCGCTACCGGTGATGATCGTCTCGTATAAAGACCGCGAGGAAGACCGCCGTCGCGGACTTGAAGCGGGCGCCGATTATTATTTAACCAAAGGGAGTTTTCACGACGAACGTCTTATCGATGCGGTAGTGGATTTGATCGGCGAGGCGGCGGCATGAAAATCGGCATCGTCAACGATTTGCCGCTGGCGGTTGAGGCGCTGCGGCGCGCGTTGCAGCTGCGGACACAACATCAGGTGATTTGGGTAGCAGGCGACGGCGCGGAAGCGGTCGCGCGGTGCCAGCAAGAAACACCGGATCTCGTGTTGATGGATTTGCTTATGCCGGGCATGGACGGCGTCGAGGCGACGCGTCGGATCATGGCGTCGACGCCTTGTGCGATCCTGATTGTGACCGTCAATGTCGGCACTAACGCCAGCCATGTATTCGAAGCCATGGGATGCGGTGCGCTCGATGCCATCGATACGCCGTCGCTCGGTGTGGGAGACCCCAACAAGACCGCCGCACCATTTCTAACCAAAATCGATACTATCAATCAGCTTTTGCAAGATCGCGGTGGACCGCCGATGGTGCATAAGGCTACGGCGGTTGAGTCCGATGTCATTCCGAATAGCCTCGTCGCCATCGGCGCATCCGCCGGTGGTCCAGCGGCGCTTGTTGAAGTATTGCGCAGGTTGCCGAAAGATTTTCCGGCGACGCTTATCATTGTTCAGCACGTAGACCAGCAATTCGCGCCGGGAATGGTCGATTGGCTTAATTTACATTCGGCGCTGCCAGTGCGCCTTATCGAAGAAGGTGCGCGGCCGACGGTTGGTACGGCGTTGTTCGCCGGTACGAATGATCATTTAATATTGAAAAGTTCCACGCGCCTTGGCTATACCACCGAGCCGCACGATTCTTCGTATCGCCCGTCAGTGGATGTTTTTTTTGAAAGCGTCAAGGAACGATGGCGCGGCGTAACGATCGGCGTCTTATTAACCGGCATGGGGAGCGATGGCGCCATTGGTTTGAAGACGCTGCGTGACAGCGGTTGCCACACTATTGCGCAGGATCGCGCTAGCAGCGCGGTCTATGGCATGCCGAAGGCGGCGGCGACGTTAGGTGCGGCCGTGGACATATTGCCGGTCGATCGCATCGCCGAAAAAATCGTGAACGTTTTAGCTGGTAAGGGATGACGGAGATAACCATGTCGAGCGTTAAAGCAAAACCAGTGCCGCCCGCGGATGACTATGTCGCCTTAGTGTTGTTAGTGGACGATCAAGTGTTCGTCGGTGAAGCGGTGCGTCAAGCGCTGGAGGATCAGCCGAATCTCGATTTCCATTTCTGTTGCGAGCCGGAAGAAGCCATGGCGACCGCTAAGCAAATCAAGCCAACGGTGATCTTGCAGGATCTCATTATGCCGGGCGTGGACGGCGTTAATTTGGTGTACGAGTATCGCGCCGATCCGCTAACGCGCGATATTCCAGTGATCGTACTTTCGACCAACGAAGACCCGCTGACCAAAAGCAAGGCATTTAGAGCGGGCGCCAACGACTATCTTGTGAAGCTTCCCGATCCGATCGAGCTCATTGCGCGTATTCGTTATCACTCCAAGGCCTATTTAAATCAGATCCAGCGCGATGAAGCCTATCGCGCGCTGCGTCAGAGCCAGCAAGAACTTTTGGAAATGAATATCGAGCTGCAACGGTTAAACAATGTCGATGGACTTACCGGACTGAGCAATCGCCGCTACGCCGACGATTATCTCACCAAGGAGTGGAAGCGCGCGCTGCGTGAGAAAACGCCGTTGTCGCTGCTGATGATCGATGTCGATGAATTCAAGCCGTATAACGATACGTTCGGTCACTTAGCGGGCGATGAAGTTTTAAAGAAAATAGCGGCCACGACTAAAAAATGTTTTGCACGGCCTGCGGACATCATCGCACGCTTCGGTGGCGAAGAATTTATCGTCATCTTGCCTAATACCGAACATAACGGCGCAAATTTTGTCGCTGAAAAAATCCGGCGCAATGTGGAATTGTTGGAGATCACCACTAGCAATGCAAATTCAAAACATGTCACGGTCAGCGTCGGCACGGCCACGATAATCCCGCCGCGAGACGAGTTGCCGACATCGCTCATCAAACAGGCGGATATGGCGTTGTACCAAGCCAAGCGGGAAGGAAGAAACCGGGTTGTCAGTGCTAGTGGTGCGGTAATACCGACGCAGAAATAGAAAGTCTAACGATTCGCTGCGATAAGCATTCAGTGCGCCAGACCGAGCTTGTAAGCGCTACAAGTGAGGCAGTTAAGAAGCCACCTGCAGTGGTTTGCTAGAAGTAAGCCCCGCACTACATAATTGATGTAAATCCAGGTACCGCTGGATATTTATTTCCGAACGAGATTTTAGTGATTCCCATTTCCGCCGAAAAAATCCACCAAACGGTAGAAGAAATCTACCGCACCGAATCCCGCCGCGTGTTGGCGACGTTGATTCGTCTGCTCCACGACTTCGAATTAGCGGAAGAAGCGCTGCACGACGCGTTCATCGCGGCCGTCGAGCAGTGGCAGCAGAAAGGAATTCCGGATAACCCACGGGCTTGGTTGGTGTCGGCGGGGCGATTTAAGGCGATCGATAAAATTCGGCGACGGGCGCGATTCGATGCGTCGTTGCAAGCGTTGGCGCATGAATTGGACGAAGCGGTTAGCGATGAAATTGAAGGCGGGGAGCTGGAGGACGATCGGCTGCGGTTGATCTTCACTTGTTGCCATCCAGCGTTGGCGTCGGATGCGCAGATCGCGCTGACCTTGCGTGAGGTTTGCGGATTGACCACGGAAGAGATCGGGCGGGCGTTTCTCGCTTCGCCGGCGACGTTGGCGCAGCGCATCGTGCGCGCGAAGTCGAAGATTCGCGATGCCAAGATTCCTTATCAAGTGCCGGAACCCGACGAGTTGCCGGAGCGGTTGGATGCGGTATTGCAGGTTATTTATTTGGTATTCAACGAAGGGTATTACGCCTCGTCGGGCGAATCGCTGATGCGACCGGATGTGTCGGGCGAGGCGATTCGGCTGGGACGGTTGTTGATGGAATTGTTACCGGAGCCAGAGGTGCTGGGGCTGCTCGCGTTGATGTTGTTGGCCGAATCGCGGCGCGCGGCGCGTGCGACATCTGCCGGCGAATTGATTCTGCTCGAGCATCAAGATCGGTCGTTGTGGAGTCGTGAATTAATTGCTGAAGGCACGGCGCTGGTGGAACAGGCGTTGGCGTCGCGGCAAGTTGGGATGTATATGGCGCAAGCGGCGATCTCCGCGGTGCACGCACGCGCGGCCACGACCGATACTACCGATTGGGGGCAAATCGTCGCGCTTTATGATTTACTTTCGCGCGCGTCGCCATCGCCGGTGATCGCGTTGAATCGCGCGGTGGCGATCGCGATGCGCGATGGACCCGAAGCCGGTTTAGCGCTGGTAGATCAAATTCTGCAACATGGGGAACTCCTGAATTATCAGTTGGCGCACGCTGCGCGGGCGGATTTTTGTCGCCGGCTGGGAAGGAAAGAGGAAGCGCTCGCCGCGTATCGCAAAGCGCTCGCGTTGGCGCAACAAGAACCGGAGCGGCGTTTTCTAGAAAAGCGTATCGCCGAATTGAGTTAAAACTTGTTAGTTGGGTAATCGAGGAGTCGTTATGAAATTTCTATGCTTGATTTGTGCCGAAGTCATGATGGAAGGCATGTCGAAGCTGGAGGCGGACAAGCATTATCAGGAGTACGCCGAATTCACCAACGATATTCGGAAGAACGGAAATTTCATCGGTGCTAATCGACTCAAGCCCGCGAACACCGCGACTACGTTGCGCGTGCGGAACGGCAAGGTCTCGATCATCGATGGCCCCTTCGCCGAAACCAAAGAACAGCTCGGCGGTTACTATTTGATCGAAGCCAAGAACATGGACGAGGCGATACAGATCGCGTCGAAAATTCCGGGTGCCAAGTTCGGATGCGTCGAAATTCGTCCAGTGGCGGACGATCCGCAGACGCTCGCCCTCGAATTAGATCGGCGTTAGCAAACCCCCGATATTTCCGCGGTATTTTTTTGAATCGCTTCGCCAGGCCGATGTCGAAATCGGGTCCGCCCGAACGACTATTCGGTATCGATAGCGTTCCCCCCGGAAAGCTCGTAATCAAGGAGATGTCCAATGCGGTTCATGATGCTGATGATCCCCCAAGGCTATGAAAAAGCCGCCCCCGGCACCCTACCGGACGCCAAGCTGGTTGAGGCGATGATGAAATACAACGAAGCGTTGAAGAAAGCCGGCGTGTTAATCACGCTCGATGGCCTGCATCCGCCTTCCATGGGTGCACGCATTTCGTTTGAAGGTGGCCAGGCGACTGTCACCAACGGCGCCGCGCTGGACGCGAAGGAAGTCCTCGGCGGTTATTGGATGACCCAAGTGAAATCGAAAACCGAAGCCGTCGAATGGGCTAAGCGTTGCCCGGCGCCGGATGGCTCGGTGATCGAGATTCGCCAAGTGCAAGAGATGAGCGATTTTCCCGAGGACGTGCGCAAGGTCGTCGCGAAGCATCCCGGTCTTCAAGCGAAATCGGTTCAACGGCCATGAAATACGTTTGCTTGGGATTTATGGATGAGGGTAAGTGGGCGTCGATGGCCGCCGCCGAATGCGAGGCGATGATGAAAGAATGTTTCGCCTACGACGAGATTTTGAAACGCGATGGGCATTTCATCAGTGACACCGCGTTACAATCATCTGGCAACGCCGTTACCTTGCGTTGGTATCAGAGCAAGGTGTCGGTGACTGACGGCCCTTTCGCGGAAACTAAAGAGCAACTCGGCGGGATATTAATTCTGGAGGCGCGGGATCTGAATCAGGCGATTCAGCTGATGTCGAACCATCCCGGTGTACGGCTCGGCGGCCCGTTTGAGATTCGGCCGATGCATGAGGAAATCACGACGCGCGCGATGGAAGGGCTAGACGCCAACGAATTACTCGCGTCGATTAAATAAAGTTCCCCGCAAGGAGTGCGCATTATCAACGGCCAGGCACGACCTGGCCGTTGTATTTCGCGTCCTCGCTCCTTACTATCAATGCCTGTAAACCCCGCCGTATCGATGCAAAAAGGAATTGTTTTAAACCGTTCTATCTTATTGAGGAGTATTTAGATGAAGAAGATGCACATCACGGTGGCGGCTATCGCGCTCGTCACGCAATTCGGTTTGGCAAAAGCCGCCGACAATTACACGGTTGATCCCAACCATACCTATCCGAGTTTCGAAGCGCCGCATATCGCCGGCATCTCGATGTGGCGCGGCAAGTTTACCAAGACCTCTGGCAAGGTAATGCTGGATCGTCAAGCGAAGAGCGGTTCGGTCGATATCACGGTCGACGCGACCTCGGTCGACAGCGGCAACGCGAAATTGGATGAGCATCTCAAGGGCGATAAATTCTTCGAAGCCGCTATGTATCCGACGATTACCTTTAAGTCGAGCAAGGTGAAATTCAGCGGCGATGCGCCGTCCGAAGTGGATGGAACTTTAACGCTGCACGGCGTTTCAAAGCCGGTGACGTTGACGGTTAAATCGTTCAAGTGTGTGCCGCATCCGATGTTGAAAGTCGAACTTTGCGGCGCGGATGTTTACACCGAAATTAATCGCGCCGATTTTGGTATGAAGTACGGCGTGGAGATGGTCGGTAGCCCGACGGTGAAGCTCTCGATTCAGGTCGAAGCGCTGAAGGAAGGACCGAAGTCGTAAGAATGTTGTAGAAGAGAAGGACGGGATGAGGGGATAGTGAGAAGTTATATTACCCCCTCGTCCGTGCCCTTCCTGCCTGGGTGCAAAAACATCGCTAAAACTACTGCTGACTGAATGTGCTTGGGTAAAAGGAAAATCAAAAAATCGGAAGCTAAAGACTGAACCAGATAACAAGGCTCAGTCATGAACGTTTCATGAAGGCCGCGAATGAACTTGGCTCAGATCAGAACAGTGAAGCGTTCGAGCGCGCGATAGATAAACTCGTCCCACGTGAAACCAAAAAATAAACTTCGGGGCAATTCGATGACACACAGGGAAGAATATAAGAGCCATCAAATTACAGTGGATGTATTACGACGCACAAATGGTTTGACATGGAGCTATCAGATTGATGATGGCCCGCCTATAGAGAATAGGGAACGTCCGTTTCGTAGTGAAGAATTAGCGTTGAAAGAGGCTATTAGCGCAGCTAAATTTGAAATCGACAAAATGGGCTAAGTCCATTTGGGTACGCAAAATCCAATATCGCCTTTAATTAAAGTTACCGCTAGTTATTTCGGGAAATCCAGTTGGCCCGCGAAGTCTTCCGCTTCGAATAACTGCCTCACTTCAATCTCGCCTTTCCCGCCATCGACCGATGGATTGGGAAAACGTTTCGTCCATTCCAGTGCTTCCTCGCGCGATTTCACCTGAATAAGCGTGTATCCACCGATGATTTCTTTGGTTTCGACGAAAGGTCCGTCGACGACGGTGCGGTCCGATCCGGTGTATTTGACGCGCCAGCCTTGCGCCGACGGCTTGAGCCCGGAGCAGCCGAGAAGAACGCCGGCCTTCGCCAGTTCCGCGTGGAAAGCGACCATCTCGGCCATGAGTTTTTTGCTCGGCATGACGCCGGCTTCGGTTTCTTTCGAAGCTCTGATGATAATCATGAATCGCATGAGATTTTCTCGTTACTTGGCGTCGACGATGATGTTGAAGCCGCCGTAGGTAAAGCGCTTCATATCGAAAATTGGATTCTTGGTCATCTCGACCACCATTTTCAGTAGGCGCGGATCTTTCATGACTTTGGCATTGACGCTGTCGCGTTGCGCGCGCGATTTGAACACGATCCACGAGAACACCACCGTTTCGCCCGGCTTGCATTTGACCATGCGCGGAAACGGCACGCCGTGCGCAACATCGAGATCTTCGCCGGCGGCTTCGCGATATTCGAGCGCGCCATGTTCGCGCCAAATCTTGGAGGCTTTCTGCGCTAGGCGGCGGTAGGCCGGTAATTTCCTTTTCGCAATGACAATCACATAACCATCGACATAGCGCATAAATCCTCCTCGATTCGGGTTTTTTAAAATTACTTCGGTGCGCTTTGCGCGCCTTCGGTAATCTTCTTTAAACTCGCCAAGCCTTTGGCGAATTCGTCGCCGACCATTTTATCCATGCTCATTAGTAAGCCCATCGCTTTGCACAGAAAATTATTTTCGCCGCTCATGCCCCAGGTAACGATGGTTTGATTGCCTTCTACTTTGAGTGTGATATCAGCGGAAGCAGTCGACGCGAACGGCTTCAAGAATTCCATTTTGTAACGCACGAGTTCGTTCGGGCGACTTTCAACGATCGTCATACGGCCATCGCCGATTTCTTTCGATTCCCAGGCGGACACCGCACCGATGCCGGCTTCCGGTCCATCGAAGGTTTGCTTCGCCGCCGGATCGATCTTCGCCCACGGATTCCACACTTGGAACTTATGCAGATCGTTGACGTAGGGGAACAAGGCTTCCGGCGGCGCGGCGATATGCGCGGTGCGTGCGACGCGATATTGTGAAGGTTGCAGCGCCACGACTACTAAGAATCCGACGATGACAACGGCTAAACCGATAAGAATTTTTTTCAACATGACAATTTCTCCTAAGAATTTTTAGTAAAGAAGTTTTAGTAAAAGATTTTCTGTGTTTACGCCGCTGCCGTCGGCGCGCAATTGATCATCCACGGGATGTCGAATTGATCCACCAACATTCCGAAACGCGTGGCCCAAAATGTTTGTTGGATCGGCATTTGAACCGTACCGTTTTCCGATAAAGCATGAAACACGCGCTCCGCTTCATTCGGATCGGCGATTTGCAGTGGCACCGAAAACCCCCGTGGCTCGTGGAAACGATCGGGCGGTGCGTCCGAACCCATCAATATCTCA
>JAHFQD010000293.1 GCA_023266455.1 Candidatus Muproteobacteria bacterium | reverse complement strand
GTTGCGCGAGCGAAACGAAAGGCGCGACCGACAACAACACCGCCAAGGCGCCGCGCCAACGCACGTTTCCGTACAGTCGCTGTTCGACGCGGGTCGCGAGACGTCCGAATCCGACGAGGGGGTGGAACCGTTTCGGTTCTCCCAGCACGGCGTCGAGTCCCAGTGCCGCGGCGGCGATGAGTGCTGACATCATGCGCGTGTCTCCGTCCATTTTTGCATGATGGCTTGTAACTGACGCACGCCATCGGTCAGTGCCGCCGGTCCTGGCTGCAGAATATCGCACGACTTGATTTCGTACACATGCCCGTCGCGTACCGCCGGGATGCCGTCCCAACCGGCGCGCGCGCAGACTTTGTCCGGCTGAAATTTTTTTCCGCACCAGGAACCAACGATGATGTCGGGCGCGCGGCGTTTCGCCGACGACTCTTTGCCGAGTTCCGGAAAACAATCCTCGCCGCCGGCGATGCGAATTAATTCCGATACCCAGCCGATGCCCGAAATCATCGGTTCGTCCCATTCTTCGAAGTACACGCGCGGTTTTTTCGCCGAATGCATCGACTGTTCGATCGTCGTCAAATCGGCGCGTAGGCGTTCGGCTAATGCCGCCGCCTTGGCAGTTTCGCCGATCATGGCGCCGAGCATGTGAATCATGTCGAAGATACCGGCGACCGTGCGTTGGTTGAACACGTGCACTTGCACGCCGGCGCGGATCAAATCGGCGGCGATGTCGGCTTGCAGATTGGAAAAGCCGAGTACCAGATCTGGTTTGAGTTCGAGAATTTTGTCGGTCTTGGCGCTAATAAAAGCCGAGACCTTCGGTTTTTCTTTCCGCGCTTGCGGCGGGCGTACGGTGAAACCGGAGATGCCGACGATGCGGTCTTGCTCACCGAGCATATAAAGCGTCTCGGTGGTTTCTTCGGTGAGGCAAACGATACGTCGCGGACCGGTGGTCATGGCTGCGGCGTTTCCTTTTGTCCCCAGCGGTTTTGAAACGTCATGTCGTCGAGCGGGCGCGCGCGCGTCCACTGTTCGAGTTCCAGCATCGGTGCGGAATAAAATGTTTCCACATGGCCGAGGCAGAGAATCACCACGGGTTTGGCGCCGTTCGGTATCTCGAGCAGCGCGCCGAGGGCGGCCGGATCGAATAATGAAACCCAACCCATTCCAATTCCTTCTGCGCGCGCCGCTAACCACAGATTCTGAATAGCGCAGGCGACCGACGCGAGATCCATTTCCGGCAGCGTACGGCGGCCGAAGACATGCCGCTCGCGTTGGTCCGTCAATGCAACGACGAATAGTGCGCCGCATTCGAGGACGCCTTGCACTTTGAGACGCAAAAATTCATCGCTACGCTCAACCAGCGCCGCGGCAGTATGTAACCGTTCTTCTTCGACTAAGGCGTGAATCCGTTGTCGCAGTGCCGAATCCGTAATCTGAATGAAACGCCAAGGTTGCATCAAGCCGACGCTCGGCGCGCGATGCGCGGCGGCGAGCAGGCGTTGCAAAATAATCGGATCGATCGGTTCCGGCAGAAAATGCCGCATGTCGCGGCGCTCGGCAATCACGCGATAAACCGCTCCGCATTCGGCGTCGCTGAAGCGGTGTTTGGGGTTCATGGCGCGAACAAGGTTTTCATCGCTTCGGGATTGGACGGGAAATAGCTGTGCAAGTAAGAAGCGGTGAGGCGCCCGGCGCGATAAACCGGCTCGGCGGTTTTACCGTTGTTGGGACAGACCCCGTGCGCGATCGGATCGAGCGAGGTTTCCAAACGCGAATAATGAAACGTATGACCACGCAACGTGCCTTCCGGTAAATCCACCGCCTGTAGCGCCAGCGCCGCCAGACGCGTTTGCATGCGCGCGTGGCCAGGGAGCAGGCCGAGCATTTGCGCGCGGTGCCCGTCGGCGTCGGTGAGCGATTCCATTAAATACAACATGCCGCCGCATTCGGCGACGATGGGTTTGCCGGCGCCGTGATGCGCGCAAATCGCCTCGCGCATCGCGTGGTTGTTTTCGAGTGCGGACAAATGCAGTTCTGGATAACCGCCGGGGAGATAAAGCGCATCGGCGTCGGGCAAGCGCGCGTCTTTCAGCGGCGAGAAAAAACGCAACTCCGCGCCGAGGCCGCGTAGGACGTCGAGATTGGCGCGGTAAACGAATGAAAACGCGGCATCGTTGGCGATCGCGATTCGAATGCCGTCGAGCTGTTTCGGCAACGTCGTCGCCGCGGGCGCAGCAAAAACGGTCGGTGTCGACAAGTCATCGCGCGTCAGCGTGAGCTTGGACGCTGCGCGCTCGAGACGTGCGACGAGATCGTCGATCTCATTTGCTTGGAACAATCCTAAATGCCGGTCGGGTAGGGTGATATCGGCATCGCGCGGTAACCAGCCGAAGGCGGCGATGTCCGGCGGCAGACTTTCGCGCAGCAGTTGATAATGCCGCTCGCTCGCCACGCGATTAGCGATCACGCCGACGACGTGCACGTCGCGTCGATAATGCGCGAGCCCGAAGGCCAGCGCGCCGAAGGTTTGCGCCATCGCCGAACCGTCGATGACGGCCAGCACCGGTAGATCGAACAATGCCGCGAGATCCGCGCTCGACGGTTTGCCGTCGAACATGCCCATGACGCCTTCGATCAAAATTAAATCCGCATCGCCCGCGGCGTCGTACAGCAGACGGCGGCAATGGGCTTCGCCGCCCATCCATAGATCTAATTGATAAACCGGATTCAGCGACGCTTTTTCCAGGATCGTCGGGTCGATGAAATCCGGTCCCGTTTTAAAAATGCGCACGCGTTTGCCGCGTTGGCGTTCGCGCTGTGCTAGCGCGGCGGTGATCGTAGTTTTGCCCTGGCCGGACGCCGGTGCCGAAATGAACAGCGCGGGACAACGGCGCACGGCGTTCACAGTTCGATTCCTTTCTGCGCGCGTATGCCGGCTTGAAACGCGTGTTTGATCACTTGCATTTCAGTGACGGTGTCGGCGATATCGATTAACGCCTGTGGCGCCGCGCGACCGGTGACGACGGCGTGTTGCTGCGTCGGGCGCGCGCGCAGCGCGTCCAGCACGTCGTCGAGCGGAATGTATTGATACTTGAGCGCGATATTTAATTCGTCGAGCACGACGATATCGAGAGAAGGATCGCCCAGAAATCCGCGCGCTTTTTCCCAGGCCGCCGTCGCTGCGCGCACGTCGCGTTCGCGATCTTGCGT
>JAHFQD010000292.1 GCA_023266455.1 Candidatus Muproteobacteria bacterium | reverse complement strand
TACCCAGACGACTGCATGACCGGTAAAAACAACATCGCCGCCGCAATCGCCGCTAATGCGGCGACACCCAATAAAGGTAAGGTCCGCGTCATCATCGCTACCAGCAAAACACTCCCGAACGCGGCGCCGCTCAACGTCGCGGCGTTCAACGAAAAACCGGAGAGATCCATCAGCGTTGCGCAGCATGGCAACCAGATGGCGAAAGCGCACAGAACGGTGAAACACGCACGACCACCGAAAGCCAGCCACACCGCGATGAGCAAACCGACGAGCGACACACCGATAAGCTGCGTCCGCTTTCGCGTCCAGGTTCGATACTCCCGCGCTTCATCGAAGACGGTGTGAATTTCGGTATCAGCGCGCAGCATGCCGTTAGCGCGCAACCACGCTAGTTGCGTATCCACTCGTTCCGCCACCGCCGGCGCCTGCGACGGCACACGCGGATATACCGTCAATATCAAGGCCGGTGTATCGAGATACTGCCGTGGTTTCGACGAAGGCGAGGACATTATAGAAATCCGCGCGACCTCCGCCAGAGCGACCGGCTCGCCGCTTGGCAATTGCACCGCGCGTGCACCGATCGCCTCCACGCTCGCTGGCATCACCACCGAGCGCGGACGAATCGGACGACGGCGCGGTGCTTCCTTACGCTGACGCAACGCTTGCACCACTTCGTCCATCGAAAGCCCGAGCGCGGCAAGACGGCGTGTGTCCGGCTCGATGAGAATTTCGCGCGACTCCGCGCCGTCGACCATCGCCACCGATACTTCCGGCAGCGCTTGCAGCGGTCGCACCAAGGACTGCTCCACCCAATTGGAGAGCTCATCCGTAATAGACGTCGAGGTTATCGCGTAGATAGCCGCTGGCCGCGCGTTATCGACGCGCTCGACGACGGGCGCATCCAGATCCGGCGGCAAACTCGACGCGGCTTGCGCGACACGCTGCTGAATTTCAGAGAAGGCCGCTTCACGTTCGGCGACGGCGCCGTACCGAAGTTCGATCGACGATTGTCCGTCAAGACTGCGTGTAGTGATTTCCAATGTCGGCGGCAACGCCGCTTCCAACGGCCGCGTTACGAGATAATCGACTTGCGTCGCGTTGAAACCGGGAAGCTCCGCGTGAATCCGCAATACGGCGCCTGGCACGGAGACGGTGCGTTCCATTGAAAGATGTCCGGCGAAAATACCGCCGCCGATCAGCAACGCCACTAAACACGCGGCGGCCCAAGCGGGATAACGCAGAGGCCACTCACGGAGCGCCGTTATCACGAGCGAGGATTTTTCAGCAATGATTCGAGTTCGGTCAACGCGGTGCGATAGACGTCGCGCTTGAAGGGAATTATCTCGTCGAGCGTGCGCCAGTAATCGGTCCAGCGCCAACGTTCGAATTCGGGTTTATGTGTCGTATCGAGCTGCACGTCGCTCTCACGGCCGACAAGTCGCAGCAAAAACCAGATTTGCTTTTGACCGCGGAATTCGGGACGTCCGGTGTCACCACTGGCCTGGCGCCGGCGAAATTCCTCTGGAATGTCGTAGTAGAGCCAATCGCGCGTTCGTCCTAGTACCTCGACGTGCTCCGCCAACAAACCGATCTCCTCGCGCAACTCGCGGTACATCGCTTGCTCCGGCGCTTCATGGCCGTGGATGCCCCCTTGCGGGAATTGCCAACCATCACCGCCGTGGCGCTTAGCCCAAAAAACCTGATTTTCGGCGTTACACAGCACAATGCCTACGTTGGGCCGATAGCCGCGTTCGTCTATCATTTAGCAACTCGATCAAAAGACATTCGTGATTTTTTCACGAAGCATTTCCCACGGCAACGCGCGCGACGATCGACACGCGATTTAAATTACGAACTTCGACTGATATGAGTCTTGCTATTTTTGATTTAGACAACACACTGTTACGCGGTGACTCCGATCATGCCTGGGGCACCTTCCTCGTCGAACAGCATTTGGTCGATGGCGACGCCTACCGACGTGAGAACGAGCGTTATTACGCGCAATACCAAGCGGGAACGCTCGACATCATGGAATTCCTCCAATTCGCGCTAGCGCCGTTGGCGCGCTTCGATCGCGCGACCTTGGCCGCTTGGCATCAAGAATTCATGCGCGAGAAAATCGCACCGATGATTACCGCGTCGGCCCAAGCGTTGGTCGAGACACATCGCGCCGCTGGAGATACGCTGCTGATCATCACCGCGACCAACAGTTTCATCACCGCGCCGATCGCGCACACGTTCGGCATCGAAAATTTGCTAGCGACCGAACCGGAGGTCGAAAACGGGCGCTATACCGGTCGCGTTGCCGGCGTTCCCTGTTACCGCGAGGGCAAGGTCACGCGCTTAAACACCTGGCTAACGCAACGGCACCTGACACTCGATAACAGCTGGTTCTACAGCGATTCGCACAACGACCTACCTCTGCTGGAAATCGTATCGCGACCGGTCGCGGTCAATCCGGACGACAAACTGGCGCGAACCGCGACGCAGCGCGGCTGGGAAATTCTGAATCTCGAGTAATCGCTCCACGCTCGGCGTCATCCGGCCGATCGACGGTTCCATCAAAAAATAAAATTGAAATGTGCAATAAAAGCGATGGAATATTGCGTGTGTTTTCAGAACAATATGCGCAACCGGCGTTCTGCCGTTATTTTGACTACTAATCGATTGACCAAGGACATATCCATGAAGAAATATTCCGTGCTGCTCGCCTCCCTTTTGGCCCTGACCGCCCTGACTGCGTGCGAGAAGAAACCGGCGTCGAATCAGCCGGCCTCGGCCCCGTCCGCTCAAGCGCCGGCCCCGGCGCAAACCGCCCCGACGGCGGAAGCGAACAAGCCGGCCGAAGGCTCTGCCGGATCTTCCTCGACCGGCGCGCCGGCGACCACGACCCCTTCCGATCCGTACGCCGCCAAGCCGGAAACGAAGCCGGGAACGGACAAGAAGTAAGTTCCGTATTGTTGTAACGATACGAAAAAGCCGGCCCTTGTGGCCGGCTTTGTTTTGATCAGCCCGGCATTCCCGGGAAACGTCCCTTCAAACCCGCGAGCATCTTGCTGATACCGCCCATGCCGCCTTTGCCGACACGCTTCATCATGTCGCGCATTTGTTCGAACTGCTTGAGCAACCGATTCACTTCTTGAACCTGCGTACCGGAACCGGCGGCGATGCGGCGCTTGCGCGCGCCACGAATGATTTCCGGTTTGCGCCGTTCTT
>JAHFQD010000291.1 GCA_023266455.1 Candidatus Muproteobacteria bacterium | reverse complement strand
GTACTGTTTTTCTGTGGAACGCTATTGATAGTGACGAATTGCGACGGTGTTGTGCCTGCGTTCGATTCGCATGAGATGACGATTGGTTGGAGAGCTTTTCTTACGGAAGAGTCTATTGAGGCCAAATGGGCAGCGGCGTTATATATCGTTTTTCAATCTATCCTGAATCCATTAGGAATATTTGGCCACAAATCGCTAGTAATTCCAAAACAGCCTTGGGTTGCAATCTGGCTAGCAATTCATAGTGCTATATCGCTACTCCTTACTGCTTTGGCGATAACGGCTATTCGCCGACGGTTCAAACTACAGCAAAGTTTGTAGGATGGGCGTAGCCCGTAGGTTGGGGTGAGCCTTGCGAACCCCAACTATCTTTAATATGGCAACGACGTTGGGTTTCGCTTCGCTTAACCCAACCTACTCGAACTTTTTAATATCGCCATCGCGTTACTTCTTCGACGGCAACTTTCCGTTCGCTTCATTCTGCTCAGTTGCTTCACGAAGCGTGATGTCCGGAGTCATATTAAGTCGACCATCTGTTTCCAAAACACCATACTCTTTGCCGTCGCTGCTTGTTATCACGATGATGACTTGCTGAAATAAAGGTCGGCGTACGAATTTAATGCACCAGCCGAAGCTCTCCAGCTGCCTTAACGCTAGCGACTGTTCGAGGGTAAGTATCTTTTTTACATCCGCCGGAATCGGCGGCATCGTTCCGCGCTTATTAGAGTCCATGGGATAGGCCCCAGGTTGTGGTTACCGTAGGTTATTTTGCAGGTCTCATGCCAGTGCCTTAAATTGAGTCAAATGGCAAAAGTCGTTAAAGGAATCGAAGGGGTGATGAGGGGGTAGCGAACATCGAGGTATCGAAGCGACTCGGACGGGGAAATCGGTATGTGTTGCGCTGCATTTTCGTCATTCAAAAATCAGTTCCTCAGAATCCCTTAAATTACGCAGGTTTTACATCCCGTTGCACCTTGTGAATATCGACTAATGTATAGGGCAGTCCCCTTCATATATCCATTCGGAGAAAAATTTATGGGTGTCCGCTCATTTGCTTTCGCGTTTCTGATGTTGGCCGCCAACGGCGCTTGGTCCGCTGAATGTACCAAGATGATGGTTTCCGGAAACGAGGAATATCCTCCGAATTCTTGGCGCGACAAACAAAATCCAGACAAACTCATCGGCGCAGCCATCGAAGTCATTGAAATGGCGATGAAGGATACCGGCGTTAAAGTCGAAACCAAGTACATGGGCACCTGGAAACAATTTCACGACGGTGCGAAGCGTGGGTCGGTTGATGTGATGGCGGGTGGCTACATCAACGACGAACGAAAAACTTATTTAGAGTACGTCTCGCCGGCGTATTATATGGATCCGACGGTGTTGTTCGTAAAGAAGGGGAAAGCCTTCCCGTTCTCTAAGAAAGAAGATCTCGTCGGCCGCAAAGGCGCGCAACATATCGGTGAAAGTTTCGGTCAAGATTTCGACGCTTATGCGAAGGCCAATCTAAAAATCGAACACTTACAGACGAATCAGCTGGCGTTCGATAGGTTGTTGGGCGGCGACGTGGATTACGTCCTTGGCGGTTTGTATCCGTTACTGGCCGTGGCCGAAATCGAAGGCTGGCGTGATCGATTGGAACATCTACCGAAAGAAGTGGTTAGCGAAGGCATGTATATCGCCATCACCAAATCTTCTCCGTGCGTGAAGTATAAAGAGCTTCTTGAGAAGAAAATCGCGCAATACGTTAAGGACGGCACTTCCCAGAGACTGTTGGATAAATATCTGGTGGTTTGGGGAGAGCAGACGAAAGTGAAGAAGAAGTAATCGAAAATTATATTCACAGACGATATCGGTATTTGTTGAAGACGCCGCTCAATGAGCGGCGTTTTTGTTTTACAAAAATCACGGCAGCAGGAAACTGCGTGCTATTTTGTTTAAGTGGTGGGAAAAAGTTTCAACGGAGCTCGTTGTTAGACGACGATATAGTCGATCAGCGATTAAGTTGTTCAGGACCATCAAAATAATGGAGCGTATATCATGCAGACTTTTAAGATAAGAAAAACGATCGCATCGTCTTTCGCTGTGTTGAGCATCGTTGTTGCTTTCAATAGTGCCGGCGCGGACAAGAATATTTCCATTGTTACCGGTCCTGTTGGCGCCTCGTATTTTGATATGGGCAAAAGTGTGTCCGCGGTATTAAATAAAAATCTTCCAGGCGCTCTCGCAACGGTAACCGTCACGAATGGAGCGGTGGAAAACGTTAATTTGATTAGCGCTAAAAAGGGCGACGTTGGATTCGCTCAAGCCGACGTCGCGTGGGATGGCTATAAAGGGTATGGAAAATTTAAGGAGCCAATGCCTATCCGCGCTATCGCGGTGTTCTATGCCAATCGCCTACATTTCGTCACGTTGCGCGACAGCGGTATCAACAAGGCAGCCGATCTGCGGGGAAAGCGTATTTCAATAGGTCCGTCCGGCAGCGCTGCTGAAGTCTGGGCGTTGCGACTATTGGAAGCAAACGGCATTACGCCCGACAAAGACGTTAGCCTTATGCGAGTTGGTCCGGCCGATGCGGCGATCGCGCTGAAGGAGGGCAAAATCGATGCGTTTATGTGGCCAGGAGGAAATCCAGTCAAAGCGATCTCCGATCTGGCTAACGAGCCGAACGTCAAAATGCGCTTGCTGGATACAGCGCATGCTGTGCCGGTTATGTTGCGTAAGTACGGACCCGTGTATACCGATGGCGAGATTCCTTTGTATCGCGCAAGTCAGCTTCCAACGAGTAGCTATCCCGGGGTTGATAAGCCGGTGCGAGTCGCTGAAGTTTGGAATCTTCTGTTCGTGCACGCCGATACCGACGAGAAATTTGTCTACGACATCGTCAAAACTTTGTTCGAGAACAAACCGGAACTTGTGGCTGCGTACGGCCCTGCCAAAGAGCTCGATCTTTCGAACCAAACCCGTCGCTCACCGATTCCATTTCATGCCGGTGCGCAGAAATATTTTCTTGAGAAAGGCATACGTGTTTTGCGTTAGACGGGTATCCGTATTCAGCGCATAAAAAAAGGCCGGGCGATTTATCGTCCGGCCTTTTGCTAGATCATGTATCGTGCTTAGTTCGTATGCTCTTGCGCCAGCGTGATGTTCAATTCCAGCACTTCGCAGTCGCCTTCCCGATCGAGTTGGATCTTAATGGCGTCGTTGTCCACGGACACATA
>JAHFQD010000290.1:2197-3226 GCA_023266455.1 Candidatus Muproteobacteria bacterium | reverse complement strand
CATCGGGTCGGTTTTCGCGGTCTGGCGTTCCCGAGTGTGGAATCTTTCGAAACGCCGCTCGGTTCCATTCCATTGGACCGCGATGCCATCGCAACGATTCGCGGGTTAGCGTCGGTGCAAGAATCGGACGCGCCTCATGCCCAAGAGCACAGCCTAGAAGTGCATCTACCCTTCTTGCAGGAAGTACTTGGTGATTTTTCGTTGGTGCCGTTGGTGGTGGGTGAAGCCGATCCGACGGAAGTCGGCGATATATTAGAACGGCTATGGGGTGGCGCGGAGACGCTGGTGGTGATCAGTTCCGATCTTAGCCACTATCACGATTATGAAACTGCACGCCGTATGGACCAGGCGACGTCACAGGCAATCGAGACGCTGAATTCAAATGCCATTGGTTACGATCAGGCTTGTGGTCGCAATCCGGTAAACGGCCTGTTACATCTCGCGCGTGCGAAGGGCATGCGTGCCACAACGATCGATCTGCGAAACTCCGGCGATACCGCCGGATCGCGGGACAGGGTCGTGGGATATGGCGCTTATGCATTCGAATAATGATCGATCGCTGACAGAAGCATTGCGGATTCAACTTGTGAACGTCGCCCGGCGGACGATTAAGGTTGGTTTAGGAAAAGATCATATAGTCATACACTTGGCAGACTATCCTGAGCAACTACGTGAAAGGCGTGCATCTTTTGTAACGCTTTATCGCAACGGAAAACTACGCGGTTGTATCGGTACGCTCGAACCTAACCGGTCCTTGGTCGAAGATATCGCACATAACGCCTACCAGGCGGCTTTCAGTGATCCCCGTTTTATGCCGCTTACCGCGGCGGAATTCGATTCTGTAGACATCCATCTATCGGTCTTATCGCTTTTACAACCGTTGGTCTTTAATTCCGAGCCGGAATTGCTGATGCAGTTGCGCCCCCGGATCGATGGCCTAGTCTTAATAGAAGGACGTTTACGTAGCACCTTCCTACCGGCGGTGTGGGAACAACTCCCTGAACCGCAACTCTTTTTCTCGGAGTTAAA
>JAHFQD010000290.1:0-2187 GCA_023266455.1 Candidatus Muproteobacteria bacterium | reverse complement strand
CGGTTTACCGACGGACTATTGGTCGGACACCGTCACGGTTCAGCGCTATACGGTCGAAACGATTCCGTGATCCCCGGACGCCATCGGATGGCGATTTAGATATGATGGCGAAAGAATGCCATCAATTGAGGTTTATATGCTTCGTTACTTTTTGATCGTAATTTCATGCTGTTTCACCGCGTTAGCCATAGCCGCCGAACCGGATATCAATGCCATTAAGGCTGGGTTGGCGCATATGTTTCCAGGTACCCAGTTCGATAGTTTGAAACTTCGGACTTCGGAAGTGCCGGGTTTGTACGAGGGTGAACTTGATTCGACGGTGTTTTATGTCACGTCGGATGGAAAATACGTATTCATCGGTGACGTGGTCGATATCAAGAACCGCAATAACCTTACCGAAAACCGTCGCCAGACGCTCGCGGCCAATATCATTAATGGTCTACCCGAGAAAAATATGATTGTCATGGGACCTAAAGACGCAAAACGCACGATTACCGTATTTACGGACGTCGACTGCGTTTATTGCCGTCGTTTACACACCCAAGACGTACCTGAACTAACGAAACAAGGGGTCAAAGTACGATATCTGTTGTATCCGCGTTCTGGACCGGGGACCGAGACCTATAACAAGGCAATTGCCGTCTGGTGTGCTTCGGATCGCGTTAAAGCTGTGGGCGAAGCGAAGGTTGGTAAAGCGGTGGCGATGAAATCTTGCACCAATCCGATTGCCGAAAATCATGCCGTTGCCGAGCGTTTAGGAGTCAACGGAACCCCCGCTATCTTCTTAGAAGATGGCCGACGTTTGCCAGGTTATGTACCGGCGGATCAAATGCTGACCTTGCTGGGGCTAAAAAATCGCCAAGCGAAGCTAAATTAGTCTTTCATTTTTTTGAAAGACTTTATTTTTCTCAAAGCGCTGAATTTAAAAGAAATATTAGCGGCATCGACTTTAGTCTTGCTTTTCCCACCGAGTTACATATAGTTGATCACTATGGTAAGGACGCCATCAAGGATGACAATCGCGTAAGCGAACACAAGGATGTACCGGGTAGGAAACCCGCGCAGGGCACGGAAGCTTTTAGCTGGTGGAGGATGTAATTCTTGGTAAGTCCGTTTAAGAGTGGGCGACCGTACATCGGTCGCCCATTTTTTTATTCTGAATTGATCAAACTGGAAATACGGAACGAGCAGGGCGCACGGATGGCACCCTGTGAAGTGACTAGCGTTCTAGATACTTAATCTTGTCTGGGACGTTCTCCCATTGTTCCGCTTCGGGAGGCGCCGGTTTCTTCTCGGTGATCGTTGGCCAATTCTTGGCCAACTCGGCGTTGATAGCGATGAACTGCTGCTGACTATCCGGGACGTCGTCTTCCGCGTAGATGGCGTTCACCGGGCATTCAGGAACACACAAGGTGCAATCGATACATTCGTCTGGATCGATGACGAGAAAGTTCGGACCTTCGCGAAAGCAGTCCACCGGACAAACTTCCACGCAGTCCGTGAATTTGCATTTGATGCAATTATCCGTGACGACGTAAGTCATTCCCCTTGCTCCAGAGTCTTAAATTGTGAGGCGCGCATGATACACGCACCGCCCCCGACTTTGGAATAAGAAGACCGGTTTTTGTAGAGTTCCAAGCAGTTTTCTTCGCTGTGGCGACTACACTAAATGAGTAGTTGCAGGGCGTTCGTTATCAACAACGCAGCGGAGGGAAGGCAGTGGCAGATTTAACCGTATCGGTGCCGTTGAGTCGCGTGTCATCTCGCCGGGTTGAGACCAATCCAACATATGCCCGCGCATGGTTAGCGTCGCTGTCTCCTTATAGCAATCCTGATTCCGTCCAAGAGCTGTATCAGAATCTGTACGCGTTGAATCGGATCGATCTCGATCCCGCGCAACGTTTTGAGTTGATGCAACTTCATCAAACGCCGATTCAAGAAGCACTGAGTGCATATCAAGGCGCTTTCAGTCGCGCCTCTTTTCCGATGCAAGTGAATCTGCGCCGCTTGGCTGAATTCGTCTGCCAAATCAATATCGAACAGGCCAACGGGTACAAACTCGTTGTGCGTGATTTGCCGAAGATTTGGTTGCCTTGGAAGCGTTGGCATTTGTTCGCGCCGGCGACCGAACGCGCGCTGCATCATTTGGGCGAGATCTTGTTGCGTTCGTATCAGCTTTATCTGCCT
>JAHFQD010000289.1 GCA_023266455.1 Candidatus Muproteobacteria bacterium | reverse complement strand
CACGTGGTCGCCCAAAATAATCGGCACGACGCGATCATAGAAAGGATGTTTTAACTTCACGCCTTCGAGCGCCGAACCCACGACACGCGCGACGACACGATACTCGCCGACGCCATAACGCAGCATGACGTCTTTTAACAATGCATCGGCGATTAATAGTCGTTCCGGTCCATTTGGACCAGCGTATTGGATCAAGACGTAGTCGAGTTTGGGATGCAACGCGACCGCTTGGTTAGCGGGTAATGTCCATGGCGTCGTGGTCCAAATCACCACACTGATCGCGCCCTCGCCTTCATGTCCTGGAACGCGTTCAACACGACGCAGGAAATCCGCCGCATCGACCGCGGCGAAGCGCACATCGATCGCTGGGGAAGTGCGGTCTTGATATTCGACTTCCGCTTCCGCTAACGCCGAACCACAGTCGATGCACCAATGTACGGGCTTGAATCCCTGATACACATGCCCACCGGCGATGACACGACCGAGGGCGCGGATGATGTCGGCTTCGAATGTGAAATCCATGGTTCGATACGGCGCGTTCCAATCGCCGATAACGCCGAGACGAATGAAATCTTCGCGTTGTCGCTCGATCTGGCCGGCCGCATATTCGCGGCAAGCGGCGCGAAACTTCGCCGGTTCGACTTGGGTACCGGCTTTGCCGATTTTCTTTTCGACCGCATGTTCGATCGGCAATCCGTGACAATCCCAACCGGGCACATACGGCGAATCGAAACCACCAAAGGTTTTAGCCTTAACGATGATGTCTTTGAGAATTTTATTGAGCGCGTGGCCGATGTGGATATTGCCGTTGGCGTACGGCGGACCGTCGTGCAGCACGTATTTGTCGCGGCCTTTGCCGACGTCGCGCAGCTGCTGATAAAGATTCGAGTCCTGCCAACGCTTAAGAATTTCCGGTTCGCGCTGCGGCAGGTTGGCCTTCATCGGAAAATCCGTTTGCGGCAGGTTCAGCGTATTTTTGTAATCGGGTCGGTCGTCTTGCATGACGCGCCATTATAAAGGTTTCGTCGCCAGATCGGGATGATTTTCGCGGAAAAACGCCCTCGCGCTCGCGATGTCGCGCTCCATCGCCGCGCGGAGTTCGCTCAGCGAATCGAAGCGTTGCTCGTCGCGGAGTTTGTGCAGAAAATTCACCGTCAGCCGTGCGCCATAAAGATCCTGGCTGCAATCCAGTAAATGCACTTCGAGCAATGGATGCGTACCGTCGACGGTTGGACGCGTGCCAATGCTCGCGACCGCCGGCCGCGACGCAGTGCCGAAGCCCAGCACCTCCACCACATAGATGCCTGAAAGCGGCACTCGGCGGCGCAGCACATGAATATTGGCGGTTGGCACGCCGAGGGTGCGTCCGCGTTTATCACCATGCGCAACGTGGCCGGACATGCTGTACGGGCGACCCAACATTCTCGCCGCGGCGGACAAATCTCCCACCGCCAGCAGATGACGAATCCGCGTGCTGGAGATTCGATGCTCGTCGAGCATCACCGATTCCATCGCTTCGACTTCGAAATGATGTTGCCGCCCACTTTCGACGAGCGCAGGAATATCGCCGCGCCGCGCTGCGCCGAAACGGAAATCATCGCCGACGACGACGTATTGCACCGCTAAGCCGTCAACCAAAATACGCTCCACGAATCCTTCAGGAGAAAGCTCGGCGAAATCGTCGTCGAAACGCACACACAGCACACGATCCACGCCGCAACGCGCCAAGACTTCGACCTTCTCGCGTAAGCGCATGAGTCGCGCCGGTGCACCATTCGGGCGCAGGAACTCCAACGGTTGCGGTTCGAACAACACCGCCGTCGCCGGCACATTGAGCCGCTCCGCTGCTTTTCGCAATCGATCGACGACCGCCTGATGTCCCAGATGAACGCCGTCAAAGTTACCGATGGTCGCAACGCAGCCGCGATAGCGCGACTGGAGGTTTTGCAACCCTCGTATCAACTCCATATAGAAAGACCACCAGGGGAAAGTGCCGGTAAGGCTACCGTTCTCGCTCTGTTCGGTAAAGCCTCGGCAAGGAACTTAGACGGGGAAGAATTCGAAACCGGCTTTTCCGCGTTTTTTGGCGCGGTACATGGCGGCGTCGGCAATCTTTAATAATTGATCGATGTCGGTGGAATGATCGGGGAACAAGCTGATGCCGATACTGGCGGTAACCTGATACTCGGTATCGTTGATCTTGATCGGAACCGCTAATACTTGCAGCAGCTTCGTCGCCACGGTCGCGGCACCCGTAGCATTTGCGATGGGCGCGAGAATGACGACAAATTCGTCGCCGCCGAAACGTGACACGGTATCCGACGCTCGAATCGCGCCTTTCAAACGACGCGCCACCTCTTGTAGCACGACATCGCCGGCATCATGCCCCGCTTGATCGTTGATCTGCTTGAAGCCATCGAGATCCAGAAACAACACGCCGACTATTTCGCGCTGGCGCTTTGCGGTCGCGAGCGATTGCTTTAAGCGATCATGCAACGTGGCTCGATTGGGTAAGCCGGTCAACGCATCGTATAGCGCCAACTGGCGCATACGCTCTTCCGCCTCGCGACGCGCCTTGATGTCGATGCCAACCATGATCGCATGCGGCGTGTCATCCACCGAAACGAGATGCGCTACAACGTAATGCGGAATGACCCGAGAATCGGCGAACGTCATATCGACCTCGCAGCTCGCTTCGCCAAGCGTGAAAACCGTCTGCAACATGGCGCCGACACGTTCTCGATCGTTATTTCCGAAAAATTCGAAAATCGATCGTTGTCGAGCGTCGTTTTCCGAAACGCCAAGTACCTGTTTCGAATTCGGATTGAACATCACGATACCGCCCGCGGGCGTGACGAGAAAAAATATTTCAGGAATTGCATTAATTAACGCCAACGAAAAATCGCGCTGACGCACGAGCGCTTGGTTCTTTTCGTTCAGCTCCGCGGTTCGTTCATCGACGCGTTTCTCCAGCGTCCCTGTTAACTGCTTGAGCTCTCTCTCGTTGGCGACGACCTTGTCGGTCAAATCGTTGAATGCATTACCGAGATACACCAACTCTTGATGCTGCACCGGACCTATCTCAATTCGTGGCGCTTCGGTGGCATTGGCAAGATTGAGCGAACCGATCTGTTCGGTAAAACGGCGCAGCGGTTTTGCCAATAGGTGCGTCGCGAAATACATAATGATGAGCCACAGACCGACGGTTTTTATAATCGCCGCGATAAGAATTAAGA
>JAHFQD010000031.1 GCA_023266455.1 Candidatus Muproteobacteria bacterium | reverse complement strand
CTGATCAAGGCACCCGGTACATGTGACGACCACGCGTGTGGGGTTGATGTTGAAAAACGGGCGGTTTTATATCACAAGCACGGTGTAGGTGGCAATTTAACCCGGGCGTTTTATTGCCCCATCAACCATCGCGGTTCGACGCCGGGACGATCCCAGTACATCACTGCCAACTGTCGTCCCGAACCGGTTTGCGTCGGGGCGTCCAAAATCGAGACCTGTTCGCCGGTGTTGTCGTTAAGAAGTTGTACGCCGACCAAGCGACCCCGCCCGGCGGTGTCTTTAACCAGTTTCACGCCTAAATCGTCAAATACGGTCGTATCTGGAATATTGTCCAGCGATCCGGTCGACATTCCCTGCCCCTGAACATACAGGGTGTAGGTGTTCTGTTTGGTATCCAGTTTCATATAGAAGGAACCTTTGCCGATAAAAGGTTTCCCTTGCGGATTGATACCGGTGAACTGCCCGTCGCCTTGTAACTCCTGAACTTCAGTGACGCCGGTGCTGGTGTTCTGATACGCCCAGAACGCTGGCTTGCCTTGCGAGTCCTTGCGTACCACCGAAAGTTCTTCGTAACGACCGGGCGACCCACCGGGTTCCCAATCGCGCGAGATATCGAAACCTTTGGTGCTAAGAACCGACGGCCAGTCACCATTGTCATTCGCAGGCGCGTGATATGCCGGCACGGCGTTAATGATTGGAGAGTTAAAAAGCATGGATGCCTCATTTGCGGATTGAAACAACGAAAGCGGGATTATATGAGTCGTTCGTTTCCATCAATAGACCTTTGTTTAAACTCCTCTAATCGCCGACAATACGAAGCCATTTCCCAATGCATCACTGACATGGCCATCACCATTAAAAGTCCTGACGAAATCGAAAAAATGCGCGTCGCCGGCCATCTCGCGGCCGAAGTGCTACAAATGATCGCGCCGCACGTGCAACCCGGCATCGCCACCGGCGAGTTGGATAAGATTTGCCACGAGTATATCGTCGAGGTCCAACAAGCCATTCCAGCGCCGTTGAACTACAAGGGTTTTCCCAAATCGATTTGCACCTCGGTCAACCACCAGGTCTGCCATGGCATTCCTGGCGATAAAAAACTCAAGAAAGGCGACATCGTTAATATCGATATCACCGTGATCAAAAACGGTTATCACGGCGACACCAGCCGGATGTTTTTCGTCGACGAACCGTCGATCCAAGCCCGCCGCTTAGTCAATGTCACGCACGAATGCATGATGAAAGGCATCGAACTCGTGCGGCCGTTCGCCAAACTCGGCGATATCGGTCATGCCATCCAAACCCATGCCGAATCACACGGCTTCTCGGTGGTACGC
Organism: Candidatus Muproteobacteria bacterium; assembly: GCA_023266455.1. Lineage (GTDB taxonomy): Bacteria > Pseudomonadota > Gammaproteobacteria > Acidiferrobacterales > Sulfurifustaceae > JAHFQD01. Next base: position 9,247 of record JAHFQD010000031.1, on the reverse strand, counting down.
GAATACTGTGGACACGGCATCGGTCGCGAGTTTCACGAAGACCCGCAGGTACTGCACTACGGCAAACCCGGCACCGGCTTTGAACTCGTGCCCGGCATGACGTTCACGATCGAACCGATGATTAACGCCGGACGTCCCGAAATTAAACTGTTGCCGGATCAATGGACGGTCGTGACACGCGATCATTCTTTATCCGCGCAGTGGGAACACACGATCCTCGTTACGCAAACCGGCTATGAAGTTTTGACGATCGTTCGCGGTGAAGCCCCGTGACGGCGCGCTTCGGAAACGATGACGTCCTCAACGTCGCCGAATTCGAACACCGTCTTAAAGAATCGTCCAATCCCCTTTCCGTTTTTCGCGACGCGCTGCGCCAAGGGCGCGACGCGCTCAAGCAAGATTATTTATTGCACCCGCGCCACGCGGCGCACCACATCGCGTTACACGCGTGGCTCGTCGACGAATTGATGGTGTGCGCATGGCGTCACTACTTGCCGCGCGCGCCGGCGTCGATGCCGCTTGCGCTCGTCGCCGTCGGTGGTTATGGACGCGGCGAACTGCACCCCGCCTCGGACGTCGACATCATGCTGCTGTTCAACCGCGGCGACGGTTCCAAAATCGGTGCGTTCGCGGAACCGTTGGTGCGGTTCTTATGGGATATGGGGCTCGAAGTCGGACATAGCGTGCGCAGTCTCAAAGATTGCGTGCAGCAAGCGAAGCGCGATCTCACTGTCGCGACCAATTTAATGGAAACGCGCCTGCTCGCCGGCAATGCCGAGTTGTTCCGCGACATGCGCAAAGCCACCGCGCCCGACAAGATTTGGCCGAGCCATAAATTCTTCGCCGCTAAATGGAAAGAACAACGCGAACGCCATGCGCGCTTCGACGACACCGCGTACAACCTCGAACCCAATATTAAGGAAGGCCCTGGCGGGTTGCGCGACATTCAAATGATTTCCTGGGTCGCGCAACGTCACTTCGGCAATCAAGCGCTGCACGAATTCGTCGAACACGCGTTTCTGAACGAACACGAATATCGCGCGCTCATGCGCGGGCGCGAGTTCTTGTGGCAAGTACGCAGCGGTTTACACCACCTGGCGGGACGGCACGAAGAACGTTTGTTATTCGACCATCAACGCGCGCTCGCCGCGCTCTTTGGATTCAAAGACAAGCCCGGCGCGCTCGCGGTCGAGCAATTGATGAAACGTTATTACCGCTCCGTGAAAGAACTGTCGCTGCTGAACGAAATTCTGTTACAACATTTCGAAGAAGTTTTTCTAAAAAAAGGCCGCGCGAAAATCGTCGCCATCAATCGCCGTTTCCAATCGCACAACGGCTTTCTCGAAGTACGCAGCGGTTCCGTGTTCACACGCACGCCGTTCGCGCTGCTCGAACTGTTTCACACCATGCAGACGCATCCCAAACTAAAAGGCGTGCGTGCCAACACCATCCGGCTGGTGCGCGCGAACCTGCATCGAATCAACACCAGCTTCCGTAAAAGTTCAGCAGCGCGCAGTTTGTTCATGGAACTTCTGCGCGGCCCGAGCGGCATCATTCACGAATTGCGACGCATGAACGCCTATGGCGTGCTCGGACGTTACATCCCCGCGTTCGGTCGCGTTGTCGGGCAAATGCAGCATGATTTATTCCACGTCTACACCGTCGACCAACATTCGCTGTTCGTGGTGCGCAATTTGCGGCGTTTCGCTAATCCGGAACATAACGACGAGTTTCCGCTCGCGAGCAACCTGATTCAAAGTTTGGTGAAACCGGAACGGCTTTATCTCGGCGGGTTGTTTCACGACATCGCTAAAGGACGCGGCGGCGATCATTCGATACTCGGCGAACAAGAAGCCGAAGCCTTCTGCAAACTGCACGACATGAGCGCCTATGACACCGGCCTCGTTTCGTGGCTCGTGCGTCACCATTTGGCGATGTCACGCACGGCGCAGCGCGAAGATATTTCCGACCCGGAAGTTGTGCAGCGTTTCGCGCAACTCGTGGGCGATAAGGAACATCTCGACAATCTCTATTTGCTAACGGTTGCGGATATGCGCGGCACCAGCCCTACCGTTTGGAACGTGTGGCGCGGACGACTGTTGTCGATGCTTTACCACGCCACGCTGCACGAGCTGCGACGCGGCATCGGCAGTCCCATCGATCTCGACGCGCGCATCAAGGATTTACACGACGAAGTCTTGCAACGCGTCGCGGCCAAGGGCATCAAGCCCGACGTAATGGAAGCGCATTGGGCACGCATGGATGCTGAATATATTCTTCGTCACGACGCCGACAGTCTCGCGTGGCACGCGGAGACCATAATCAAAAACGCCGCTGCCGAACCGCCGCTAGTGGGTGTGCGTTATCATCCCGAGGCCGGCGGCACCGAAATCATGATGTACGCGCCCGATCGCAAAGGTTTGTTCGTCGACATGACGGCCGGCATCGATCGCTTAAATCTTTCCATCTGGGACGCGCGCATCCACACCACCCGCTTCGGCTACGCGCTCGACACGTTCGTGGTGCTCGACCATGCCAACCAGCCGGTTACCGATAAAGATCGTCTGACCCACATCCAAAAAACTATGCGCGATCAATTGCTCCACCCGCGCCCCGGCCGCGACGTCGCGCACGCCTTCTTGCCGCGCACGCTTAAACACTTCCCGATCGATACCACGGTCAGCTTCGATAAAGCACCTAATGGACAAACGACAGTGATGGAAGTCGTGGCCCAAGATCGCCCCGGTCTGCTTTACCAAGTCGCACTCGCGCTCGCGGCGTGCAAAGCCCGCCTCGTCACCGCCAAGATCGCCACATTCGGCGAACGCGCGGAAGATATTTTTTTCGTGACCGCATTGGAAGGCGGACTCGTCGACGATGCGGCGTTGCAGGAACAACTGAAGGTGGAAATTAAGGAACGACTTGACGCGACGAAGAAGAATAAAGACTCCAGCACCGCGCGAAATTCCGGATAGCGCCAAACCGAGCATTCATTTCAGCTTGAAGTGGTAACGCGCTCGCAGTGCTTCAGTGCTGTCGAAAAACTATCCGAATAATTTTCCTTCCCGATCAACGCGAGTAACTCCGCTTTTTCCAGCTTGGCTTTTACGCGCGGTTTCGCTTCGCACAGCATCACAGCGACGCCGCGGCGTTTGAGTTTTTCGATAACCTCTTCCAACGTTTGCAGCGCCGTGATGTCGACGTGAGGAACGTGACGTAAACGCAGTATCAATACGCGCGGATCGGTGTGCGTGTGCATCAGCGCGCGTTCGAAGTTTTCCACCGCGCCGAAGAAAAATGGACCTTCGATGGCGTACACCACCACATCGGTTGGAATTTTTTTTAGGCCGCTCTGCGCCAACTCGCTTTCCAACTCCGCGTCCGACATGCGTTGCACTTCCACGGTCGATGCCATGCGTCGCATAAAATGCAGCGTCGCCAAAATCACGCCGATGTTGGCCGCGATCACGAGATCGGCGAATACCGTTAATGCGAACGTCACCAATAAGATCGTCACATCGGAGCGCGGCGCGCGCACGATCAAGCGCAGAAAATGTTTCGCCTCGCTCATGTGGAACGCGACGACGAATAAAATCGCCGCTAGTGCGCACAAAGGCACGTCAACCGCCAGCGGCGCGAGGAACAAAATAATCAGCAACAGAATTGCCGAATGCACCACGCCGGCCAAAGGGCCAGTGGCGCCGCTGCGGATGTTGGTGGCGGTGCGCGCGATCGCACCCGTCGCGGCGAAGCCGCCAAACAGCGGCGCGGCGACATTAGCGATGCCTTGGCCGATGAGCTCCTGATTTGAATCGTGTGTCGTGCCCGCCATGCCGTCGGCCACCACGGCGGATAGTAACGACTCGATCGCTCCAAGCATGGCGATGGTAAACGCGGGGCCAATCAACTCCAGCACGCGGGCGACGGTGACGTCTGGAATCTGAAAACTCGGCAAGCCGGCGGGAATGCCGCCGAAGGCGCTGCCAATCGTGGCAACGCCGTCAAAGTGAAAAAACGATTGGGCCACTGTCGCCGCCACCATCGCCAGCAGTGGCCCCGGCACACGAGAAATAAAAGGAATACGCGGTGTGATAATGACTAACAACAAACTGCCGACGGCCAAGGCTGTCGTCGCCGAATGAAACATCGGCAGCCTCTGCAGCAATTCCCACACCTGTTCGTGAAAATGTTGGGTGCCGACATCGGGCAATCCGAAAAAAAATTTCCACTGCCCGACCCAAATGATTACCGCGATGCCGGCGGTGAAACCGACGATAACCGGATCCGGAATGAACTTGATGATATTGCCAAGACGCGCAAATCCCAGCAGCAACAGCATCACGCCGGCCATCATCGTGGCGATTTGCAGCCCGTCGATGCCATATTTCGCGGTTACCCCGGCGAGAATGACGATAAACGCTCCGGTCGGGCCGGCAATCTGAACGCGGCTACCACCGAAAATCGATACCGCCAACCCCGCAACGATCGCGGTATACAACCCCTGTTCCGGTTTAGCGCCGCTGGCGATAGCGAACGCCATGGCTAATGGCAACGCAACGATGCCGACGATCAGACCGGATGCGATGTTGGGCATCCAGTGCGAAGGTTTCAATAAGCCAGATTTCCAGGCTTCGTAGAGTGCAATCATCATAAGAATGGGATGGTTAGACACAGCATAGTTCGGGCGCTGGGGCCGCCGTTGCCACGTATTTGTCATCTCGACGACGTAAGGTGAGCGCCACTGTTGGTTAATTTGTATCGAGTATCAAGCATGAAGATGTTCAATCCAATCGGCGCCCCCTCAGGGGTACCTTTATATCGTTCTCCCGATCTCGTTGAGCCCACGGCCAGTTACGACGCCGCTCGTAAAACCATGACGGTAGACGCCTCGCAAGCGGGAGGCGATTTATCGAAAGAAGTTTTCATTTCTCAACAAGGCAATTCCGTTACGGTCGAAGTCGTTCGTCAGTCTCAGTTCGGCGAGGTATATCGTTCGTTCTTCAAATACGACAACGTCGACGCGTTAGTCGTTAAAACCGGCGATACCAACGACTACATCACCACCTACAACGACACGTATACCGGTCCCAACAACTACCCCAATCCGAACGTCACTGTCGGTTTAACCGTCGACGCTGGCGGCGGCAATGATCTCGTCATCGGCAGCAATGGCGCGAACACCTTAATCGGCGGCGCCGGCAACGACCGTCTCATCGGCGGTTCACAGAACGACGTTGTGTTCGCTGGTAGCGGTGACGATTACGTCGAAACGGGTCAAGGTGATGACGAACTACACGGCGAGGACGGATCGGACACCTTGTACGGCGGTCAAGGCAACGACAAGTTGATCGACGAAAGCGGACCGTTCAACTACTTGGAAGGTGGCAAAGGGGATGATTACCTGCTTACCCAGGGAGGCCACAACATCATCTCAGGCGGCCGCGATAATGATCGCATCGTCAGTTACGGCGAGGATGTCATTTACACTGGCGACGGCGCGGACATCGTCGAAAACCATAATGGCGACGACAAGGTCTACGGGCAAACCGATCAAGACAAAATGCTCACCTCGTGGCCGGATCGATGCCACCCCGTAACGTTCATCGATGTGCCATTGAAAGAACCGGTCGGTGGCATAAAAGATTTTTTCTCGCGCCACCTTTTCGGCAATCCGCCGAAGATGAAAACACTGGGAACGTCGATACAGTTGGAAGGCTCGGACGAATTTAAAGATCGGATGGAAGACGATCTCGATCAGATGCGATCGTCCCCCGTTGGTAAAGACATGCTGCGAGCGCTCGACGACAACGGCCATACCGTCACGATACGCGAACCGACAACGACGCTAAGCGCTACCGAAACGGGAGACGCGTCCAGTCGCTCGGCCTCGAAAGATGCCTATCTTCTACCACCCAGTATTTGGGGTCAGCGTAACGTCGGTTCAGATGCCACGGTGTCGATGACGCCGTCGCACCAAGTGGAGTCCGCCAACGTGATCGGTTGGATGCCGCCGAGCGTATTCCTGCATCACGAACTCGCGCATGCCTACAATTCCGTCACCGGAACGATCATTCCAGGAGAAGAAGCCGAAAACCAAGCGATAGGATTACCCGTGACGGCCTACTCCGATAACCCTCGATCGCTCACTGAAAACGGATTACGTGAGGAGTTCGGTATCCCGCTGCGCACGGTATACGTCAAGATACCTGAATAGCGGCCGGCGCATTGACGCCGGTGAAGGTGCCCCCTAGGATAGCCGCCGTACCCCAACGACTATCCCGCTTGTGACTAAAAAAGCCGCCGCTACTCCGAACTTCGAAACCGCGCTCGTCGAGTTGGAAAAAATCGTCGACACGATGGAAGCCGGCGACCAAACGCTGGAAGACGCACTTAAATCTTTTCAACGCGGGATCGAACTCGCACGCAGTTGCCAGCAAGGCCTGAAAGACGCCGAGCAACGCGTGGAGAAGTTGATCCAGCAGAACGGCGAAGCGGTCATCGAACCACTCGCCGACGACGATGAGCGCTCCGTTTAATCCGCCCGCCGATCGTTTCTCCTCGATGTCCGCCAACGACTGGTTAACGCAATACGCGGATCGCGTCGAACGCGCGCTCGATAAACGTCTGCCGACAAGTTCCACCGAACCGGCTTATCTGCATCAGGCCATGCGCTACGCCACGCTCGACGGCGGCAAGCGACTACGCGCGGCGCTGGTGTATGCCGCCGGCAGCACGCTCGGCGCCACACTCGACGCGCTCGATATTCCCGCTTGCGCGGTGGAGATGGTCCACGCGTATTCGCTGATTCACGACGATCTACCGTGCATGGACGACGACGATTTACGCCGAGGCAAACCGACGCTTCATCGCGCGTACGACGAAGCAACCGCCGTGCTCGCCGGCGATGCGCTACAACCCTTGGCGTTCGAGTTGTTAGCACGCGATCCGGCGTTGAATGAACTGGGTGTAGAACGACGTTTGGAAATGATCGTCCTACTCGCGCAAGCCAGCGGCTCGTTCGGCATGGCGGGTGGCCAAGCGCTCGACCTCGCCTCCATCGGCGAATCGATGACGCTACCGGCGCTCGAAGACTGCTACCGTCGCAAAACCGGCGCGCTCATCGCCGCATCGGTACAAATGGGCGCGTTGGCCGCGAAATCGGCGACGCCAGGTATGATTCAAGCTTTGGCCGCGTTCGGCGAGGCGATCGGCCTGGCGTTTCAAATCGCCGATGACATTCTGGACGTCGAAAGCGACACTGCCACCCTCGGCAAACAAGCCGGCGCCGATGAAGCACGGGGAAAACCGACGTACCCCTCGGTAATCGGTCTCGCGGCGGCGAAAGCCGAAGCCGAGCGGTTGCATCAACGGGCACTCGAAAGCCTTCATCCTTTAGGGGATAATGGCCAACCCTTGGCGGCTATTGCCGACTACCTATTGGCGCGACGCCGATGACTAACACCGCCGACTACGACTTACTCCTTAATATAAAGAGCCCGCAAGACCTGCGTGCCCTGCCCGAAGATAAGCTCGCCGAGTTTGCGGACGAGTTGCGTCGCTTCACGATCGAATCGGTTTCGAAAAGTGGCGGACACTTCGCTTCCAGTCTGGGCACGGTCGAGCTGACCGTTGCGCTGCACTACGTTTTCAACACACCGCACGACCGCATTGTTTGGGACGTCGGTCATCAAGCGTATCCACACAAGATACTCACCGGCCGGCGCGAACAGATGCCGACGCTGCGACAGTACGGCGGACTCTCCGGCTTTCTGAAACGCGAAGAAAGCGAATACGACGCCTTCGGCGCCGGGCATTCCAGCACCTCGATCTCCGCCGCGCTCGGCATGGCAGTCGCGGCGAAGCGCACCGGCGTTGAGCGCCAAGTCATGGCCGTGATCGGCGACGGCGCCCTTTCCGCAGGCATGGCCTACGAAGCGTTGAATAACGCCGGCGATATGGACGCGGATTTGTTGGTGATCCTAAACGACAACGACATGTCGATCTCACCCAACGTCGGCGCGATGTCGAATTACTTGGCGCGCGTGCTGTCGGGCAAGGTCTACACCAGCATGCGTGAAGGTTCGAAAACAGTGTTGTCGACGATTCCGCCGATGTGGGAATTCGCCAAGCGTGCCGAAGAACATATGAAAGGTATGTTCATGCCCGGCACATTGTTCGAAGAACTCGGTTTCCATTACTACGGACCGATCGACGGCCACGACGTTCATACTCTCGTGCGCACGCTCGACAATCTGAAACACATTAAAGGTCCGCGCTTCTTGCACGTCGTCACGCGCAAGGGCAAAGGCTATGAGCCCGCCGAAGGCGATCCGCTGGCGTACCACGGCGTTACGCCGTTCGATCCCGCCACCGGCAAAATGGAAAAGAAACCGTCCGGCAAAACGTACACACAAGTTTTCGGCGATTGGCTGTGCGACATGGCCACGCGCGATGTGCGTTTGATCGGCATCACGCCGGCGATGCGCGAAGGTTCGGGCATGGTTGAATTCTCCGAACGTTTTCCGGAACGCTATTTCGACGTCGGCATCGCCGAACAACATTCGGTGACCTTCGCCGCCGGCCTTGCCTGCGACGGCATGAAACCAGTGGTGGCGATTTATTCCACGTTCATGCAACGCGCTTACGACCAAGTCGTCCACGACGTGTGCCTGCAAAACCTGCCAGTACTATTCGCGATCGACCGCGGTGGTTTGGTCGGCGCCGATGGACCGACACATCATGGCGCATTCGATTTTTCGTATTTGCGCTCGCTGCCGAACATGGTGGTCATGGCGCCGTCGGACGAAAACGAATGTCGAAAAATGTTAACGACCGGGTTTCTCTTAAACAGTCCGACCGCCGTGCGCTATCCGCGCGGCGCGGGACCGGCGGCGGCGATCGACCCGGTGCTCGAGCCGTTACCGATTGGCAAAGCCGAGGTACGACGCCAAGGACAGCGCGTAGCGCTATTGGCGTTCGGCAGCATGCTCACCTCCGCGCTCGACGCCGGCGAGGCGTTCAACGCCACCGTCGTCAACATGCGTTTCGTCAAACCGCTAGACGCCGACTTAGTACTTGAATTAGCGCGCACGCATGAATTGCTGGTGACACTGGAAGAAAACGCTATCGCCGGAGGCGCTGGTAGCGCGGTGAACGAACTGTTGGCCGCCACAGGTTTGCCGTGCCGCGTGATCAATCTCGGCCTGCCGGACCGCTTCATCGAACACGGCGATCCCAAACAGCTCCT
>JAHFQD010000288.1 GCA_023266455.1 Candidatus Muproteobacteria bacterium | reverse complement strand
AATTTTTCCTTTGAGAGAAACGGCAACATACGCGCGAGCACGCCGTCGCGCTGAACGATGTGATGTCCGAGCGCGGCGGCAGCGTGTCCCAGCACCAGTGCAGCCATCGTGAAGACCAGCGTGATGTGGGTGTATCTGAAAAATTCTTTTTGCGCCGGATCCGGTGTTATCAACGCCGGCAGTTTGACCAGCCCGAAGTAAACCACCGGAATGCCGGCGGCGTACGAATATAAATAGCCCGCCAAGGGAACCGTCAGCATCAAAACGTATAACGCTTTGTGCGATACGTCGGCGGCGATATGTTGCCAGCGCGGCATGTCGGGCAGCGGCGGTGGGCGGTGGGTCAGACGCCAAACGACGCGTACGCAGACGAGTAGAAAAACTGTTACGCCGATCCATTTATGCCACGAGTAGTAACGCAATTTCGTCGGCGTCAGTCCCGGGATATCGGTCATGATCCAGCCGATAACGAAACCGGTGAAAATCAACAACGCGATGAGCCAATGAAGCGTGATGGCGGTGCCGCTATAACGGGAAGGGTGATTGTCCATGCGTGGCCATCGTGATCCGTGAACGTAAATTCTGTCCGCGATTGAGGTAATTGTCGAGCGTAAACTGCCGGACGCGACGTAGACAGTCGATTGAGAGTCATCAATACTTTGGTTTGATTCCGTTATTCGCTAATCGCCGAGACAAAACATGCGCCTATTTGTGAACGTTATTGTTATCGCGTTGTCGTTGATCGCTCCAGCGGCCGTACAGGCCGACCCTATCAAGCTCGGTGACAGCCGCCTGGCGTTGATCGACGATCCGATGCGCGTGGAATTTGTCGACGAGACGGGGAAGCTCACCGTCGAAGGCATGCAGCGTGCGATCGCGATCGGCGCGACGGCGAAGAATTGGAGAATTCTCAAGGAAACCGATGGTCGTGTGGAGTTGACGACGACCGTACGTAATCGGCATCGAGTTCACGTCGAGGTTCTCTTCGACGCCAAAAATTTCGAAATCCGTTATCTGGATAGTGACGATGTGCTTTACGCTGAGAAGAAAATCGATCGCGAATCGCTGCGCGTGATTCATCACAACTACAACGTTTGGATACGCGATCTGACGACGGCTATGGCCAACAACGTGCGCGCCACTTCATCGACGAGGACGATCGCCGGTGTTCCCGATCCGTTGCCGAAGCCGAGCAATTTCGCGACGGCGGATAACGTCGACGCAGTGCCGTATTTGAAAAATAAAGGCCGGGAGGCGTATAAAAAAATCGCCGATCGCAGCGGTCCGCGTGCATTTGCCATCGCGCCGAATGGCGCGTTCGGCGGCGCTACCCGCGATCCGCGAGCACGGTTGGCGATGGAGCGGTGTAATCGCAGCGGTCAGGGGAAGTGTAAGTTGTATTTGTTGGATGATGCGGTGGTGTGGACGGAGTGATTTGTTCGCGCCGGTCGGCGCGATTGTCGACTTATAAAATTTACTTGCGGTTCTCGCACCGTGGGCGAGGTACTTTTCTTTACTCGTGTAAAGAAAAGTACCCAAAAGAAACACGCCCCGAGATGGCGCAGACATGGCTGTGCTTCTCGGCATGGGGCCCCGCATTCTGCCGACGCGGCATCGTGCCGCGCGGCAGAACCGCCTGCATCCATGCAGGCGGCCCTGCGGGTGCTTACCCCAAGCCTGCGATGCGCGCCATGCGCCATATGGGGATTAACGTCGACGGCCTTATGAAGCTGGGAGTCGCTGCGCTCTCCCAGCGTAATGTAGGGTGGGCGTAGCCCACGTGTGTTGGTGCAACTACCTACATTTTTTTAATTGCTGCTGTTTCAGTGAGCGGCGACGTCAGCAACGGTTTTAAATGTTCGCCTGTGTAGGACGTCGGATGCTCAGCAATTTCCTCCGGCGTTCCATAGGCGACAATTTGCCCCCCGCCGGAACCGCCTTCGGGGCCGAGGTCGATGATCCAGTCCGCGGTTTTGATGACGTCGAGGTTGTGTTCGATAACGACGACGGTGTTGCCGTGATCGCGCAAGCGGTGCAGCACTTCTAGCAAGTGACGAATGTCGTGGAAGTGCAGGCCGGTCGTGGGCTCATCGAGGATATACAGCGTGCGTCCGGTTTCGCGCTTGGCGAGTTCGCGTGCGAGTTTGATGCGCTGCGCTTCGCCGCCAGAGAGCGTGGTCGCGCTTTGTCCCAGCGTTAAATAACCGACGCCGACTTCAAGCAGCGTTTGCAGTTTCGCGTTCGCGGTCGGTACCGCGGCGAAAAATTCGGCGGCTTCTTCGACGGTCATCGCTAACACTTCGGCGATGGTCTTGCCTTTGTAGTGGATCTCCAGCGTTTCGCGGTTGTAGCGCGCGCCGCGGCAAACGTCGCAAGCGACGTACACGTCGGGCAGAAAATGCATCTCGACTTTAATCAAGCCGTCGCCTTGGCATGCTTCGCAGCGGCCACCGCGCACGTTGAACGAGAAGCGTCCCGGGCCGTAGCCGCGGCTGCGCGCTTCTTGCGTGCCGGCGAATAATTCGCGAATCGGCTCGAACAGCCCGGTGTACGTCGCCGGATTTGAACGCGGCGTGCGGCCGATGGGCGACTGATCGATGTCGACGATTTTGTCGAACTGCTCGAGACCGTCGATCGCTTTGTGCGGCGCTGGATCGAGCGCCGAGCCGTATACGTGGCGCGCGACGGCGGCGTAAAGCGTGTCGTTGACCAAGGTGGATTTGCCGGAACCGGAAACGCCGGTGACTCAGGTAAATAAGCCGACTGGGATTGAGACCTCGACATCGCGCAAATTGTTTCCGGTCGCGCCGCGCACGACGATTTGACGCAACGGATCGTTCGGCGTGCGTTGTGTCGGGACGGCGATAAATTCTTCGCCGCGTAAATATTTACCGGTGATCGAATCCGGATGACGCGCGATCTCTTCCGGCGTGCCCTGGGCGATCACCTGGCCCCCGTGCACCCCGGCGCCGGGACCGATGTCGAGCACGAAATCGGCGGCGCGGATCGCGTCTTCGTCGTGTTCGACCACGATCACGGTATTGCCGAGATCGCGCAGCCGCTGCAGCGTTTTAATCAGCCGTGCGTTGTCGCGTTGATGCAGACCGATCGAAGGCTCGTCCAATACGTACATCACGCCGACCAAGCCGGCGCCGATTTGCGACGCGAGTCGGATGCGCTGCGCCTCCCCGCCCGAAAGCGTCGAAGCTTCGCGCGCGAGCGTCAGATAATCCAGCCCGACG
>JAHFQD010000287.1 GCA_023266455.1 Candidatus Muproteobacteria bacterium | reverse complement strand
GCATTGCGCAGGGCGATTTCGAAATCGCGGCGCTGATCCGGCGTCAAATTGCCTGAGGCCAAGTGTTTCTCCACCGGCCCGATGATGAGCGCCAAGGGCGTTCGCAGTTCGTGACTGACGTTCGCGAAAAACTGGCTCTTGAGCTGTTCCAGCTCTTTGGTTTTTTGGTAAAGCGTCTCGAGATCGTTGACCGCGGCTTCCAATTGAATGCCGCGTTCGCGAATCGTTTTCGCTCCACGGGCCAACAACTGCGCGTGCGGGATCAGCGGCGGCAACAGCAGCGCGGTACCGGCGGAGACCAAGGCGGTGACGGCACGCAATGAACCATCGAGCCAATACATCGGCGTCCAGATCAAATAGATGTCGAAAAAATGCGTCAGACCGCATAACACGATGAAAGCGCCAAAGGCGACGTACATCGCCCGAAATGGAATCGCTTCGCGCAATCGATAAACGAGATAAACCAGCGTGGTCGAGATCGCGACGTAGGAAAATCCGATGACGCCGTTGGAAAGAATCTGCAGCCAAACCAGCGTGGGATTCCAAAGATAACAATGTCCGTGTGGTATGAACGGACCGGAAGAAAAAAAACCGTATAGTGATTCAAGCATGGCGTTCCCTCGCGATTGACGGCAACCGTCTGCAAACTCAACGGTTGTCGGCCCAACTGATATCCATTTCGTTCTGGTATCGCAACCGTAATAATTTTACACCTTGTTCTTCATCATGAAGAAGGCGCTAGGCGACGCCCCATTCGCACCAGCGCCGCAGCAGCGGAAAATATAAGCCTAACCGTATCGGTCGCGATTCTTGATGCGTCAGCAACCGCGCATAGCGTTGCAACTGCGGTGCGTAACGCAAGCGTTCGCGTTCGAGAAACGCCTCGATATCACTGCCTTCGTGTGTACCGGTTTTGTAATCAATTATCCAACGCGTCCCGGCGGTGTCGACGAAGGTGCGATCCAGCACTACGCTCACGATGCGGCTACCGAGCACGCCGGTTAAGGCGTATTCCGAGCGCGCATCGAGATGATTCGACAATAACCATCGCGCGCGTTCGTCTTGCAACACATTGATCAACGCCGACCGTACCCGCTCCGCAGCGGCCGGTACCTCGTCCGTCGCCACGCCGAGATGCGCCAGCGCCGAACGATACGCCGGCTCCTGCTCACCGACACGCGCCACGTTCCAGCGTTCCAAGCCGTCATTGCCGATACGCAACAACCACCGATGCACCACAGTGCCGATATGCCGCGCGGTCTCCCCTACCCATGTGAATTCGATGGCGCTATCGGGGGTCGAGATCGGGGCATCGTTGTCGACGGCAACCGACGGCGGCGCTGGCGGCAATTGCCAATCGGCTACTAAGCGACGCGATTCCTGAACCAAGCGCCAGTCGGGTTCGAGCGGTTGCTGCGACGCTACCGTCGGAGCCGCGACGTCAAAAGCGGCTTGATAAATCGGTTCCACCGCCGGCCATAGCGCACGCAACAGCGATCCGGTTTTGGGCGCGCTCAACGCCGGCGTGTCCTCGACCTTGCTCATTCCAACGTGGCCGAATAAATGCAAACGCCGCTTCGCGCGCGTGGCGGCGACGTACAACAACCGCATGTCTTCGTTGCGGGCGCGCGCTTGTTCAAAATCGCGCAAATAGTTGGAAATCGCGTCACTATCCGAGCCGGTGGCCTGGATCGGCGCTAACAATAAATCGGGTTCGCCGTCGCCGCGCGCGCGCTCGGTCCAGCGCAGTAACCGCGCGGAATCGTTACGTGGCGGGCGCCCTAAGCCGGCGACGATAACGACGTCGAACTCTAATCCTTTCGCTTTATGGATCGTCATGATCTGCAAACGATCGTCCGCTTCCACGTCCGCCGCCGCGAACAATCGGAACGCTTGATCGGCAATCTGTCCCAGATCGGGCGAGGCGTCCTCTAAATTTTCCAACAGCTCGAAATAGGTTTCGGCATCGGCCAGATCGGTGTCGTCGCCGACGCAGGCGGGACTGCCGAGCGCCGTCCACACGCCTTCGACGAAGCGCCGTAACCCCGAGCGACCGCGATTGGCGATCGCCGCGGCGAAGACGCCGCGCGCGCGATTCAGGCGTTGGCGCCCGTCGTCGGAAATGGATTGAATAATATTTTCATCGTTTAGAAGATCCCAAGTCGCCGCCGCAGTATCGTTGGCGGCAAGCGCGTGCAGATCCGCCAACGCCAATCCACACCACGGCGCGCGCAGCGACGCCAACCAGGCGGTGCGATCCGCGGGATGCAACAGCGCCCGCGTCAACGCCAGCAAATCCTGCACGATCTGCCGCTGCGCCAAACGTTCGATCTCGATCGCGCGGAATCGCAAACCCGCGCGTTTGAGCTCGGGGACAATCGCCGCGAGGTGATCACGCGTGCGCACCAAGATGGCGATCTTGGCGTCCGACTGTGCAGCGGTGGCGGCACGCACTTGCGCCGCCACTGCTTCGGCTTCGCCGATCACGTCTTTACCGAAAAACGGATGCACCACCACCGCGTCACCGTCGACGCGCGCATGCACCGCTTCGCAAGGCGAATACGCCACCGCACCGGCGGCGATATCTTCGATTTGCGGAAAAATTCTGGAAAACGTGTGATTCACCCATTCGACGACGCCGGCCTGCGAACGGAAGTTCGCCGACAACGTTAGCTTGTCCAACCGCAACGCGCCGATGCCGTCGCGCGCCGCGCGTAGATACAAACCGACCTCAGCTTCGCGGAAACGATAAATCGACTGCATCGGATCGCCGACGAGAAATAACGTGCGCCCGTCGTCCGGCATCCAACCGGCAGTGAGGCGTTCCAACAATTCGAACTGGCTGACCGAGGTGTCTTGAAATTCGTCGACCAACACGTGACGCAAGCGGTAATCCAACGCCAGCAATAAATCGGTCGGCGCTTCCGGTTCGCCCAACGCCTCCAACGCACCTTGCGAGACTTCGATGAAATCCACGCCGCCATGTTCGGCGAAAACGAGCTTGAGTTGGGCCGCGGCCAAACGCAGCACTTCGATCAACGCCTGCAGGACCTCCCATTGTCGATCGTCGTAACACGCTGGCGGTAAATCGCGCAGTCCGTGTAGTTGGCGCAGAAATTCCGGATGTTTTTCTAATGCTTGCAACAGCGCCACCATGCGCGCTTTCGCTTGTTTATTCGCCGCACGCTCGGACGCGGTTTTACCATCCGTCTCCGCCGGAAAACCTTGTTTCTTGGTGATGCCGCGCGCGGCGCGCGGCGCGCCGGCGGCGGTCAATAA
>JAHFQD010000286.1 GCA_023266455.1 Candidatus Muproteobacteria bacterium | reverse complement strand
ATTAATCGCTTTGAACGTCAGCTCTTGTTGCGCACGTGTGTACGGCGACGTATCGGAAAAATCCAAGGTGTCGACATTGATGGGTTGCATGCGCGAAAGCGTATCCGCGCGCGGCGAGGTTCGAATTTGCGGGAATAGTCCGGCGGCGGTCAGTGGCAACGCGCGTCCACCGTGGCAACTGATGCACGGCACCGGTAGCGCCTTGCCGCCGCGACCGTCGAGGTCGACGACCAAGCGCCGCGTTCCGTCCGGATTAAAGGTGTAGAACTTGGGGAATTTCGTCGTGCCGCTGCTCGGGCTGGGACTGAATTCGATGGCGTTGGTGCCGATGTGCCAACGACGATCGTCGTTGATGACGGCTTCGAGATTGAGTTTTTCATAGTGCTGACTCGCCACCGCGTTGACTTGGAAGTTTTCCACCCACACCGCGATATTGCCGGTGGCGTTGTCGCGATGCGCGCACATATGACGGCCGTAACCGAGATCGTGCACGTCGCGGAAACGCACTTCATATTCAACGCCGCCGGCGGGTTGGCAGGGGCCGGAGCCGAAGCCGTTGGCGACCTTCCACTTCGCCAGCGTGTCTTTGGCGTTGGTGGGATCGATTTCGGTGTAATACGCCGTGGCGTAAGAAGGTTGATCGATTTCGAAACGCGGTATTTCCATCGACGGATTCACACCGCTCATGCTGCGCAGCGTCGTACCGCTTTGCGTGATCGCCAGTGTCGCGGTCGCGCCGCCGCTGTTTAAATTTAGCGTCACACCACCGGCGTGGTGTACTTCGATGGCTTGGGTAATGGGTTGGCTGATCGCCGTCCAGTTGCCCGAATAGGTTTCGGTAGTCCCATCGGTGTAATTAACGGTAAGCACGTAATGCGTGGGATTCGACGGAAACGTGGTGTCGGTAAGCACCACGTTGTAATCGCCTACGCCCAAACTCGCATGGGGGTTGGGGAACATCAGGTAATCCGCGCTCGCCGGCGTCGAGGAATCAGAGGAGCTGCTTTCGAAACCGGTGCTGTCGTCGCGCCCGCCGCAACCGGCGAGCGCCAGGCAGCAAATGCCGAGCAGGGCCAGCAGCCGAAACCGTTTCATTGTGGCACCCTCAAAAGCGCGCTAAGTAGGCTGCGCTGATTAGATATCGGTTGTAAGTAATTCCACCTGTTGCGTGCGATTCGGCGTAGCGTGCCGAGAAATCTAACGAATGTTGCTCGCCGAGTTTGTAGTTCATGCCGAGCGTCGCGACGTTGGTGTAGCCGTCTAAGCGATACGCCACTGCGCCGGTGCCGAAGGCGTCGTCGGCGTTGATAGCGTTGGCGTTGTCGACGAATTTGAGACGCGGGCTGTTGGGGTTGGTCGACGTCGAGACGATGTCGCCACGAAAGTAGTTATAAGTAAGATAAATCGTCGTGCGCGATCCCCAGGCGTAATCGCCATTCAACAACAGTGAGGTTTCTTTGGTATCGAAGACGGTACTGTCGCTGTCGCGCCAATTTTCCGACAGGATCGTGGTGAACGTGACGCGATCGGTAATCGGCTTGCGCCAAGAAACGCCGAACGTACCGAGCGTGCTGTCGCGCAGGTTCGATTTGTATTCGTCGACGGCCCCTTTGGCGAACACGCCGTATGTCGGTGCGGAAAACGCGCCCGAGGCGCGATATTGATAAGTGAAGTTCGCACCGGCTGTAACATGCGAGAGTTTGTCGAAGTGTCGATATTTTTCCCCGCGCAGAAATCCGCGGTAGATAAGCCGATGATTCTGGTTGAGCCATTGCACGTAATTGGCGCCAGCACCGACGGAAAAAAACTGGTCGTGTTGAATATCGGAATCGTAGTGCGCGCGCGTGACGTTACTGTCGCTGGTATAGGCAAGTTCGCTATCGATCGCGATCGCCGCGGTTGCCGGGGCCGACCCCAACAGGCCGTTGACCAGGAGCAACGCGGCGAAGACGGGAGGAGGCAAATTTTCGAGGGTCGTTAGTGCTCGAAAACGGGTGGCAAAGGATTCTTGATCGGACATAGCTCGTTATCGCGGATGAGTTGGACTTTTAGGTACGTCCTTCCTTGAAATTCCGCCAGCTTCCCGAAGTGCGTCCGATCAGGATTGCGGGCTTACAGCTGAAGGATAGACGGCGGTTTCGTCCACGCCAGCGTTATTTACGTTGATATTCCGCGGGTCGATCCGTTAAAATCGATCCTCAGCAGGAGTTCACCTGAATTCGAAAGCGGGAGCAGAATATCTCCCGCTTTTCTATGTCTATGTCCGAGGTAAAGCACGAATGCCGTCCGCACTGCTGGCTCTGGAAGATGGTTCCTTGTTCTACGGGGAATCGATTGGTGTTCCCGGGCAGGTAGTGGGCGAGGTGGTGTTTAATACCGCCATGACCGGCTACCAGGAAATTCTGACGGACCCTTCCTATGCCCGCCAAATCATCACGCTGACTTATCCGCACATCGGTAACGTCGGTACGAATTCCGAAGATATGGAAGCTGGCGACGTTTTCGCCACCGGTCTCGTGATCCGCGACCTGCCGCGTGTGCATAGCAATTTTCGCTCGCAAGAATCGTTGTCGGAATTTTTGCGTCGTCACAAAGTTACCGCCATCGCCGATATCGACACGCGCCGTTTGACGCGCTTGTTGCGCGAGAAGGGCGCGCAGAATGGTTGCATTCTTGCGGTCGAAAAAAGCAAACCCGATAAGAAAATCGCACTCGACGCTGCGCGCGCGTTTCCCGGCCTGAAAGGAATGGATCTGGCCAAAGTGGTCAGCGCCAAGAATCGTTACGCCTGGACCGAAGGCGAGTGGCAACTTGGCGCCGGTTACAGCCAAGTTACCGATCCGGCGTTTCACGTCGTCGCGTACGCCTTCGGCGTTAAACAAAATATTCTGCGTTTATTGGCCACGCGTGGATGCCGGCTGACCGTAGTGCCGGCGCAGACGTCGGCGGAAGAAGTGCTCAAGCTGCGACCCGATGGCGTGTTCCTGTCGAACGGTCCCGGCGATCCGGAACCGTGTACCTACGCCATCGACGCGATTCGTAAAATCATCGATACGGGATTACCGGTGTTCGGCATTTGTCTCGGCCATCAGTTGCTCGGGCTTGCCTCGGGCGCCCGCACGATGAAGATGAAGTTCGGTCATCACGGCGCGAATCACCCGGTGCTCGATCTCGACAGCAAGCGTGTGATGATCACGAGCCAGAATCACGGATTCGCCGTTGACGAAAATACTCTGCAAACGAATTTGCGCGTAACGCACCGTTCGTTGTTCGACGGTTCGGTG
>JAHFQD010000030.1 GCA_023266455.1 Candidatus Muproteobacteria bacterium | reverse complement strand
AAATGCGTCGCGCAACCAGTCGATCCGTTGGTCGCTACCGTTGATGGCTACGATATCAAAACGGCACGGCTTTTGGGACTCCTTCGGGTAATTTTGCAGATAATGCTCGGCCGTGGTGCGTAGACGGGTTTGCTTGGCGGCGGTCACGGTTTCGGCCGGGGTGCCGAAGTCGTCGGTGCGGCGCTGCCTTACTTCGACGAAAACCACGGTCGCGCCGTCGTGCATGACGATATCGATTTCACCCCAACGGCAGCGGTAGTTACGGGTGACGAGTACTAACCCTTCTGCTTCTAGGTAGCGGCAAGCCGATTCTTCCGCTGAGCGACCGGTGCGTTGCGCCGACGTCTCGCGACGACCAGGCATCAGCGACCCGCGGGCGCCGGCTCGAGTTCCAGCGCCGGGCGCGACAGCGAATTGTCGATCAATTTCGGTGCGCCTCGGTTGAAGCGAGCCCAGATCAAGCTACGTTGCAGTTTGCCCGCGGGGTCCAGCGACAGACCGCTGGTGACGCCATTGAAACGCACGCCGGTTTCGGTGCTGATGCGGTTGAGCTGCGGCAAGATCGCGTAGCTGTCCATCCCGAGCGCGTAGAGCCGATCGAGATCGCTGCGTGCGTGCGGCCAACCGCTTTGCAACGTCTGCCGCAACTGCTGCGTTTTGGGATCGTTGGCCAACATCCACGGCATGTCGCCGAAGATGATGCCGTCTAAATCGCTATCGTGCAGCGGGTCGACTTTGCCAGTGAAGATATGCGACGTGGAATACACTGGTACTTGGCTGGCTTGGAAAAAGTTGAGTTGCGGTTTGATCAGCCGTCCACGTGGGGCGTCGGCGGCGAGAAAAATGAAATCGATATCCTGACGCGGCCGCGCGTAGTAACGCTCGGTCGGGATGCGCGCGCGTAAGACTTTCTCCAGCCGCTCTTTGCGCGCGAAGCTGTAATTCATATTCAGTAATTGTTTGATCGTTTCGGATTGATCCGGTTGATCTTCGACATAGGTCTGGCTGGAGACGACGATGCCGCCGAGTCGCTGCCAGCTCGACACGAACGCGTTCATCATGCGCTCGCCCCAGGCATTTTGCGGATAGAGCACCGCTGCTTGGCGATGTCCGTCCAAGTACGCGCGCTCGGCGACTTGGCGCGCCTCTTGTTCTGGCGGTAAACCGAATTGGAATAGCAACGCCGGTTGCGTCGGTTCATCGTCGATGTGCGACAGCAACAAAGTCGGCACTGATACGCCGCCGTTGCGCACGAGGTTTTCCGCGGCTTCTCGTCCTAACGGCCCAACCACCAATTGCGCGCCGTCTTTGACTGCCGTTTTATAAATCTCGGGTATGCGCGCCGCGTCGGCGCCGACGTCGTAGATCTGGATGGTAGGTTTGTCTTTATTCGTGTTGGCTTTGTCCATCGCCAGGAAACCTTCGCGCACCGCGTCGGCAGCGACGGCGTAGGGCGACGACAGCGGCAGCAGCAGCGCGATCCGGTCGATATGGCCGATGATGTCCGTCGACGATTTCGTCATCGATCCGACCAGAGATTCAGACGCGGGGTGTTTTAAATTCAGCGCGCGCCATTGCGCCAGCGCGTCTTCTAGACGTTGGCGATTACCGGCGTTGTCGATTTTGGTAAGCGCGAGATCGATCCAACCGCCGAGCACGGTATCGCCGGTCAACTGACGTTCGCTCGCTAGTCTTGCGCGCGGCAGCGCGCTGAGAATGTTCCAGATTTGCGTTTGATTGCTGGTTAGGGTTTCTTTGCTGACCAGCAGCGATTCGCGCGAGATCAAATTGCGCACCGCGCCGATGGGATTATCGAGCGCTTGTTCTGCCTGCGAACGCGCGAGATAAATATCGGCCAATAAACTCGGGTTGAGATTGCGCGCTTTCGCCGCTTCGTCGAGGGTGCGAATGGCTTTTTCGTGCGCGCCTTCGAGCGACAGCAGACGCGCGTCCATAATCCGTTTGCGTGCTTGAAACGACGAATCCAAACCGGTGACGTCGATGCTGCGCAGCAGCGAACGTGCCTCCGCGGATTGTCCCGCCTTGATCAACGCTTCCACCGCGCGTAATTCGTTGTTCTGTTTTTGCGGCGATTTTACCGTGGCCGCCAGACGCATGTATTCGCGCGCCGCGACCACGTACTGACCTTCGTGTTCGGCTTTCTCGGCGGTTTCCATGGTCGCCGGCGTCGCGCGTGGTTCGCCGGGTGCGCCCAGGCGTCCGGTTTGACAGCCCGTCAGCATCGCGGCCGATATCATTCCGGCGAAAACTAATCGCTGCCATTTCATCGCTTTCATGCAGGAAACCATTCGCAATCTATTTACAATGCAACCGTTGGGATCGAAAAAACGGAGTACCCATGTCGAACGCCACACTCTACGTCGTGGCCACACCGATCGGCAATCTCGAGGATATGACGGCGCGCGCGATCCGTGTGCTGTCCACCACGGATTACATCGCCGCCGAGGATACGCGTCACAGCGGTAAGTTGTTGCGCCATTTTGGTATTCATACCGAGATGATCGCTTTCCATGAGCATAATGAACGCAATCAAATAACGCGTTTGATCGAACGGCTCCGCGACGGCAAGTCTATCGCATTGATCAGCGACGCGGGTACCCCGCTGATTAGTGATCCCGGTTATTTGCTAGTGCGCGCTGCGCATGAAGCCAACATTCCGGTGGTACCGATTCCCGGCGCCAGCGCGTTGATCGCGGCGTTGTCGGTCTCGGGGGTGCCGTCCGATCATTTCAACTTCGAGGGTTTTTTGCCGCCGCGCTCGGTCGCGCGCCGTGTCGCGCTCGAGCGTTTACGCGGCGAGTCGCGCACGTCGATTTTTTACGAAGCGCCGCATCGCATCGTGGAATCTTTGCAAGATATGTTGGATATCTTCGGCGGCGAACGCGAAGCCACCATCGCGCGCGAATTGACGAAGCAGTTCGAAACTGTGCGTATCGGTACGTTGGCGGAATTGGTCGCGTGGATCGATCGCCACGAAGAACAACGACTCGGCGAATTCGTGATCGTGGTGCGCGGCGCGGCGCGCGCCGAAACCGTAGAAGACTCGGCCGAAGCCGATCGCGTGCTGCACATTCTTTTGGAAGCCTTACCGGTGAGCCAGGCGTCGGAATTAACAGCGCGCATCACCGGCGTGCCGAAAAATAAACTCTATCGACGCGCGCTGGCATTAAAAACCCCGATCGAACGCTGACAGCGCGGTATAATCGCCAGCGGAGTCGGCCAGACAATCGCTGTGCTTGGTAACAGGCATAGAGGAAAGTCCGGGCTCCATAGGGCAAAGTGCCAGGTAACGCCTGGGCGGCGCGAGCCGACGGAAAGTGCCACAGAAAATATACCGCCGACGTTTCCCGATTTAATTCGAGAGACAGGTAAGGGTGAAATGGTGCGGTAAGAGCGCACCGCGCGCGTGGCAACACGCGTGGCAGGGCAAACCCCACTTGGAGCAAGGCCGAATAGGGGAACAATGGTGCTGCTCGCACCGTTCCCGGGTTGGCCGCAGGAGGTACGTGGCGACGCGTGCCCTAGAAGAATGGTTGTCCTCGACAGAACCCGGCTTACCGGCCGACTCCATATTCTTTAATATTCACATTAAGTTTATTTCGTATTTACATGTTTTTATTACACTTATATCCATAAAAATCGCATAACAAATTGTATTAAACACCCCATATCGGACGCTTTACCGCGTTTGACCACGTTGTCGCTATCCCACCATCCGTAACTCGCTGTCGCAAAAGGAAGAAGCTTGCGCCGAGCGACGCTTTTTCCTTGACACCCCATGCGTTAACTATCTATAGTGTTGTTAAGTGGGGAATTGTGGAATAGAGTGGATCAAAGCGGGAAATCAAGGCGGAAATAGAGACTCGATATGTTCCGTGGCGTAAATCAGCTGAGCTTGGATAACAAAGGACGAATCGCGATCCCGACGCGATATCGCGATGTTCTCGCGCGCCACTGCAATAACCAGATGATTGTTACCGTCGATCGCGACAACTGTCTGTTGCTGTATCCACTTCCGGATTGGGAAGAAATCGAACGCAAATTGGTGAAGCTACCGAGCTTCAACAAACAAGCGCGGCGCTTACAGCGTTTGCTCGTCGGTCATGCGACCGAGTGCGAACTCGACAGCGCCGGACGCATCTTGTTGCCGCCGCCGTTGCGCGAATTCGCCGCGCTCACCAAAGACGTGGTGATGATCGGCCAAGGCAACAAATTTGAAATTTGGGACGCGCAGACCTGGAACGTGCGGCGCGCGGAATGGTTAGCGCAAGGCGGCGGTGGCGATGAAGGACCGCTGCCGAGCGAGCTCGAGAATCTGTCGTTATAACGTGGCGGAACGAGAACATGTTCCTGTACTGCTCGACGAAGTCCTGGAGGCGCTGGCAGTGCAGCCAGACGGAGCTTACGTGGATGCCACCTTTGGACGCGGCGGTCATTCGGAGGCGATTCTGACGCGCTTGAGTCATCGCGGTAGGTTGATCGCGTTTGACCGCGATGCCCAGGCTGTCACCGAAGCGCGCGCGCGTTTTGCCGGCGACGAGCGCATGACGATCGCGCACGCGCCGTTCTCCACGCTCGGCGACGTCGTCGGCAAACAGCAACTCACCGGACGTATCGACGGAATTCTTTTCGATCTCGGTGTTTCCTCTCCCCAACTCGACGACCCCGCGCGCGGCTTCAGTTTCCGCCACGACGCGCCGCTCGACATGCGCATGGATACGACGCGCGGCGAGTCGGCGGCGCAATGGCTGGCGCGTGCGGTAGAAGAAGACATCGCCAACGTCATTTACGAATATGGCGAAGAACGTTTCTCGCGCCGCATCGCGCGCGCCATCGTGCGCGAACGCGCGACGGCGCCGATCGAGACCACCGGTCGGCTCGCCGAAATCGTCAAGCGTGCTGTGCGTAAGCGCGAAGGAAAACAACATCCGGCGACGCGGACGTTTCAAGCGATTCGAATTTTCATCAATGACGAGCTCGGCGAAATCCAGCGTGCCTTGCCGCAAGCGATGCACGCGCTCGCGCCGCGTGGGCGCGTAGCGGTGATTAGTTTTCATTCGCTCGAAGACCGTATCGTGAAGAATTTTTTCCGCGAACAGGAAAAGGGCCCGGAGATTCCGCCGGAGCTGCCGGTGGCGCCGATATTCACATCACGATTACGTGTTATCAGTAAGCCGACGCGCCCCGGTGAGGAAGAAATCCGACGCAATCCGCGCTCGCGTTCCGCCGTGCTGCGCGTCGCCGAGCGAACAGAGGTGTTCTTATGAGTACCTCTGTATCCCTCACACTCATTCCATTCCCACCTGGGCGCAAGAAAATCGATTGCGCCCGTTCAGCGGCGCGAATGTACGTTAAGTACATTCGCGAAAACCCCGCTTCACCTCCCGCCGATGCGGGAGAGGGAGGCGAGTCGAGCGCGCTGTGCGCGACTTTGTTCACCTGGGAGGCTGCCTATGCGTAATCCGCTTATCTTGTTGCTTGCGCTCGGGATGGTGTGCGCGATGGGTGTCGTCGAACTGCGGCATGAAAGCCGCACGGCCTACGCCCAGTTGCAGAGACTTCAGCAAGAGCGCGATGCGCTTAACGTCGAATGGGGCCAGCTGTTGCTCGAAGAAGGCGCGTGGTCGCAACACCGGCGCACCGAAGCGCTGGCGCACACGCAGCTCGGCATGGAATTGCCGCCGACCCAGCAGATTCGCGTGGTGGCGTTGCCCAGAGACGCCAAGCCATGATGCGCCGCAACGATGGCACCTACCGTATCCGCCGCACGGCGGTGTTGTGCGTGGTGTTGAGTGGATTCTGCGTGCTCGCGGCGCGCGCGGTGTACCTGCAAATCTTCAACGCCGATTTCCTCCAGTCGCAGGGCGACGCGCGCCACTCGCGCGTTGTCAAAGACAACTCGCATCGTGGCATGATTCTCGACCGTTTCGGCGCGCCGCTCGCGATCAGCACGCCGGTGGATTCCGTGTGGGCGCAACCCGAGGCATTGGCCGGCGAGCGTTCAGGCTGGTGGAAGTTGGCGCAACTGCTCGGAATGACCTCTGGCGACATCGGTCAGCTGGTCAAGCGCAACGATGGGCACGAATTCATGTATCTCAAGCGCCACATCTCGCCCAACCTCGCGGAGCGGGTAATGGCGCTCAACGTGCCGGGCGTTTCGCTGTTGCGCGAGTATCGACGCTACTATCCGCTTGGTCCGGTGGCGGGTCATGTCATCGGGTTCACCAATGTCGACGATCGCGGACAAGAGGGTGTCGAACTGGCCTATGACAAATGGCTTCGTGCCCAACCGGGTACGAAGCGCATCGTGCGCGATCCGCAAGGCAGCGCGATGGAATTGGTGGAGAGTTTAAATCTGCCGGTTCCGGGCAAAGACTTGGTGTTGAGCATTGATCGGCGCATTCAATATCTCGCTTATCGCGAGCTGAAGGCGGCGGTGGCGTCGAACCACGCGCGCGCTGGCAGCGCGGTCGTGCTCGACGCACGCACCGGTGAAATCTTGGCCCTGGTCAACGAGCCGGATTTCAATCCGAACAATCGCGGCAGTATGAAGAGCCAGGTGTTCCGCAATCGCGCGGTGACGGATCTGTTCGAGCCGGGTTCGACGATGAAACCTTTCACCGCCGCGATGGCGTTAGAGACGGGACGCTTCCACTCGAATACGCCGATCGATACCACGCCCGGAACTATTCGCGTCGGCGATCGCTTGATTCGCGACACACATAACAACGGCATGCTAACCGTCGCCGGTGTCATCGAAAAATCGTCCAATGTCGGCGCCACCAAGTTGGCGCTAGCGCTAGACAAGCAAGTGATGTGGGAAACCTTACGCCGCGCCGGTTTTGGCGAACTCACCGGCGTCGCGTTGCCGGGTGAGATGGTGGGCTTCTTGCGCCCGCCGTCGCGCTGGGTGCCGGTGGACCAGGCCACGATCGGTTACGGCTACGGCCTCGCCGTCACGCCACTGCAACTCGCGCGCGCCTACGCCGCGCTCGCCACCAACGGAACGTTATTGCCGGTGACCGTGCTTAAACGCGATGCCCCAGTAGAAGGTCGCATCCTGATGGACGCGCGCGTGGCGAATGAAGTGCGGGCGATGATGGAACTCGTCGTCGACAGCGGCACCGGCACCAAGGCGCGCGTACCCGATTATCGCGTCGCCGGCAAAACCGGCACCGCGCGTAAGCTAACGCCGACCGGCTACAGCGAAGAAAAATATGTTTCGTGGTTCGCCGGATTCGTACCGGCCACCGATCCGCGTTTGGTGATGGTGGTGATGATCGACGAGCCGCACAACGGCGTTTACTTCGGCGGTGATGTCGCGGCGCCGGTGTTCGGCCGCGTCATGACCGATGCGCTGCGTTTGTTGGACGTCGCGCCGGACGCACCGCGTTCGGTCAAACCCTCGGTCGCGACCGCGCGGCGGCCGGGAGGCGGCGCATGAAAATGAATTTACGCGCGCTGCTCGATGGGATTGTCGCGGTGCCGGCGCTGATGGACCGTGAAATTTCCGGACTGGCGCTCGACAGTCGTTGTGTGGGCGCCGACGATCTTTTTCTGGCGCTGCCAGGTGCGGCTGTCGATGGACGTAAGTTCATCGGCACCGCCGTCGCCGCCGGGGCCGCCGCGATCGTGTATGAAAACAATGACGAATATATTGTTCAATCCGGTTCCACCCCCGCGATCGGCGTGCCGCATCTCGCGCATGTACTCGGCAGAATCGCCAGCCGGTTTTACCACACCCCTTCACACGAACTCGTGGTCGTCGGCGTGACCGGAACCAACGGCAAAACCACGTGCAGTCAGCTGCTCGCGCAAGCGCTAGATCGTGCGCCGCGTCGCTGCGCGATCATCGGCACACTCGGTTACGGATTTCCCGAGACCTTGAACGAGTCTTCGCATACCACACCGAACGCGATCATCGTGCATCGTTTAATGCGCGAGTTCCTCGATGCTGGTGCGGAAGCGGTGTCGATGGAAGTCTCGTCGCACGCGCTCGATCAAGGACGCGTGGACGACGTTGCGTTCGACTTGGCGATGTTTACCAATCTCACGCGTGACCATCTCGATTATCACGGCGACATGGCGCACTACGGTGCCGCCAAGGCCAAGCTGCTCCAGTGGCCGACGCTGAAACACGCCGTCATTAACAGCGACGACGAATTCGGCCGCGCGTTGTTGAGCAAGATGCCCGCCCGGGTGGCGGTAACGAGTTACGGTGTCGATAGCGGCGACGTTCGCGCGCGTGCGTTGACGCCGACGCCCACCGGTTTAGTGCTGGATGTCATGACGCCGGCCGGCGCGGCGCGTCTGGAAGCCCCGTTATTTGGTCGGTTCAACGCCTACAACTTGCTCGCGGTGTTGGCGGCGTTGTTGGCGCTCGAAGTGTCGCTCGCCGACGCGATCGAACGGCTACGACATGTGCGCCCGGTTCCCGGCCGCGCCGAGCGTTTCGGTGGTCGCGGCGCGCAGCCGCTGGTGATCGTGGATTACGCACATACCCCCGACGCACTGGAAAAAATTCTGACGTCGCTGCGCGAACACACGCGCGGCAAGCTGATTTGCGTCTTCGGCTGCGGCGGCGACCGCGATCGCGGTAAGCGTCCGCTGATGGGCTCCATCGCCGAACGTTTGGCGGACGCCGTGATCGTGACCGACGACAACCCGCGTACCGAATCGCCGCAAGGCATTGTCGATGACATCCGCGCCGGCATGACATCCGCGCCGCGCGTGATTTGCGATCGCGCGCAGGCGATCGCTGCGGCCGTGTCCGAATCCTCCGCAGAAGATATTGTTCTCATTGCCGGCAAAGGCCATGAGGATTACCAACAAATCGGCGCCGCGCGGTTGCCATACAGCGACCGTTCCACGGTGCGATCGATTTTGGGAGAAGCCGCATGATGTCGCTCGCGATCGCCGCCGACGCGCTCAAAGGCACGCTGCACGGTAACGACGCCGTTTTCACCGGCGTGTCGACCGACACGCGCAACTTGCAACCCGGCGATTTGTTCGTCGCCTTACAGGGCCCAAATTTCGACGGACATAATTTCATCGCCGAGGCTATCGCCGCCGGCGCCGCCGGCGCTTTGTTCTCGCGCGCGGTGACGACGCCGTTGTCGCATATTTTGGTTTCCGACACGCGCCGCGGGCTCGGCGAACTCGCGTCGTTCTGGCGCATGCAGTTCACGATTCCATTGATCGCGATCACCGGCAGCAACGGCAAGACCACGGTGAAAGAAATGACCGCCGCCATCTTGGCGCAGCGCGGACGCGTTTGCGTCACGCAAGGAAATTTCAACAACGATATCGGCATGCCGCTGACGTTGTTGCGTTTACGGAAAAGCCATCACTACGCGGTCATCGAGATGGGGATGAACCACAAAGGCGAGCTCAACTATCTCTCGCGTCTGGGACAGCCGACGGTAGCGGTGCTCAATAACGCTGCGCCGGCGCATCTCGCCGGCCTCGGTACTGTGGAAGACGTCGCGCGTGCCAAAGGTGAAATCTTTTTGGGATTAGCCATCGACGGCATCGGCATTCTTAACGCCGACGACATGTATTTCGAGATGTGGCGCGAGATGGTGAAGCCGCGCCGTATCGTGACGTTCGGTTTGGACAAACCCGCCGACGTACGCGCTGACTACACGCTCGAGCACGGCGGCAGCAAACTTCGTCTTCAAACACCGCAGGGCAAGATCGATGCGCATCTGTCGCTGCTCGGCCGCCACAACGTGATGAACGCGCTCGCCGCGACCGCCGCCGCGCTTAGCGCCGGCGCCGGCATCGACGACGTGCCGCCAGCGTTGGCGAAGATAAAGCCGGTGCCGGGACGTTTGGAGATGAAGCCAGGCATCAGCGGCGCTTGCGTTATCGACGACACCTATAACGCTAATCCGTCGTCCATCGCCGCCGGCCTGCACGTGCTGAAGGAATTCGATGGCGAACGCGTTTTCGTGATGGGCGACATGGCCGAGCTCGGCGAACAAACGCCGGCGCAACACGACAAGATCGGCGAACTGGCGCGGTCGCTGGGGATTCATCGCTTGTACGGTTTCGGTCAAAACGCGCAGCGCGCGGTGAATACATTCGGCCGCGGTGCGCGCCACTTCGCCGTGCCCGAGGCGTTGATCGAGGCGCTGCAAGATTGCATGCACGCGGAAATGACATTGCTGATAAAGGGATCGCGCGTCATGCGCATGGAGCGCATCGTGAAAGGCATTGTGCGCCAAGCCAACGAGGAGAAAATCGCCTAATGCTGTTTTTACTTTTCGAAAGTCTGACGCGCGATTACAGCTTCTTCAACGTGTTCCGTTATCTCACGTTGCGCGGCATTCTCGGGATTCTCACGGCGCTGACGATCAGCTTCGTCATCGGTCCGGCGACGATTCGGAAATTAGTGCGCATCAAGTTTGGCCAAACCGTGCGTAACGACGGTCCGGCGACGCATCTGGTGAAAGCCGGCACACCGACGATGGGTGGGGCGCTGATCCTGGTAGCGGTGTTCGTGGCGACGCTGTTGTGGGCGGATCTGACGAATCGCTTCGTGTGGGTGGCGTTGTTCACCACCGCCGCCTTCGGCGCCATCGGTTGGGTCGATGATTGGAAAAAAATCGTCAACAAAAATCCCAAGGGTATCGGCGCCAAGCAGAAATATTTTTGGCAGAGCCTCGCCGGTTTCGCGGCGGCGTTCTTTCTCTACGTCACCGCCAAGGCGCCGGCGGAAACGCAGCTGATCTTGCCGCTGTTCAAAAACGCCATGTTCGATCTCGGACCGTGGTTCA
>JAHFQD010000029.1 GCA_023266455.1 Candidatus Muproteobacteria bacterium | reverse complement strand
TCGTCGTTGAGCCGGTGGTGAGCGACATTTCGCCATATACATCGAACACGCCGAGCGGGGCGGAAATGTCGACGCCGTAGACCGGCGGGCGATTGCCGCGGGCGACGAAATCGGCGCCGACTTCGGCGCCTTGCCACACGGTTTCGGCACGGAACGCGCCGCCCATTTTGTCGGTGGTGCTGCCGGGATCGGGGCCATCGAAGAGCGCGATGCCGTAGTAATTCGTTTGCGTCGCCTCGCGCGGCACGGCGAATTTGATCATGTCTTTGCCGGGACGTAGATCGTACGTCGCCAGCGAGTCACGTTTTTCGCTATTGATGAAATCGGTGGGATTCCAGAAGCGCGAGGTGCCCCATTTAATGTGTTGCCGGCCGGCGGTGATGAACACCGTACGGTCGACGTCGAATTTGAGCCAAGCCTGATCGAACCGAAATTCGGGTTTGTCCGTGCCCGCGGTCGCTTGCGGCGTGTTCGACGAGTTCGCGCCGACGGTGCTGGAATTGGAATCGCGCGCGAAGTCGTAATTCCAACGGCCGTCGACGAAGGCGCGTACGCGGTCGTTCGGGCGCGCGTCCATGAATGCGTCGATTTGTAACGGTCGCGATTGCGGCGAGTCAGATAAATCCACGCCGCGCTGTTTGGAGCTGATCCAGCGCTGATAAAAAGCGCCGCCGACTTGAAACGGTTTGTCTGGCGTATCCGGCATCGCTGCGGCGTCGCCGGTCTCTTTCGTCGGTTCCAACTCGCGCGTATCGTCGCGCGGCGCCGTCGACGGTTGTTGATTCGCGGGCGCCGGTGCGCCGAACAGCGCGTCTTCGTTAGGACGATCTTGCGCTGTCGCCGATAACGCTAGGCACAGCAGCAGCGCCGTACTTATCGGCTTTTCGATTCCAGCCATGCCTTGGTAAAAATATTTTCCGACAGCGGATGCAGGTCGACGGATTTGACGATCACCAACGTGGAGTTGGCTTTGTCGATTTCGTCGTAGATGCGGATTTCTTGACGATACCAAAGTTCGGCTTTCTTCGATTCGCTATAGAGCTTCTGCCATTTCGGAACGTACGAGGTGCGCATCAAACGTCCAGAGAGCGCGAAGTCTTGGCGTTTTAAATCGTTGCCGGTCGCTTGATCGATCCAGAGTTTGACGATGGGGTAGGCGACGTCGATGTTGGGCTTCACCGTGAGCTTCAACACCCATACGTTGAAGTTGCCGAGTTTCTCTTCGCCTTCGAATGTGGGCGTGTATTCGTCGGCGAGTTTCGATTGATCGAAATCTTGCCGGCGAGAATCAGTGCCAGCGATGCGTTCACGGTCGGTGCGGCGTTCCCATTTGCCGACGGTGGGATCGTAGAACCATAAGTTTTTATCGACGCGTAAATAACCTTTGCCGGCCTCGACCTTAGGCTTAGTGAACAAGATCATCAGCTTTTCGTCGACGTCGCGACGATAAGCGATGCCTTCGCGAACCACGTCCGGTTTGTCTTTTTCGCGCTGCTCCAGATAAAAAAGCGCCTTGTAATCGCCGGAGCTGCGAATTCGCAGATCGATGCCGCGCAGCAACTCCACCATTTTTTCCGAGCTCAACGCTTCCGCGGCGTGGACGCCGACGTTGCCGAACACGATGAACGCCGAGACCAGGATCAGACCGAGTTTTTTCATCTTTCTCTTACCCAATGTGCTGCATGGCCGTCACCGGTTTTAGGCGCGCGGCGTGAATCGACGGAATGATCGCGATCAACGTGGTGCAACCCGTGATCACCGCCATGCCGTTAAAGATACCGTGTAGGTCCAGGGTGAACTTGAGCGTGTGCGCCAGCAAGAACATCCGTGCGCCGGTCGGCACCGGAATTTGCGCCGCGTTCAGCAAGCCCGCGAGCGCCGCGCCGATCAGCGCGCCGACGAAGGTCGCGAGAACGCTCAAGGTAAACGCCTCGATGACGAACATCGCGAGTACGCGTCGACGTTGCATGCCGATGGCGCGTAGCGTGCCGATCTCGCGCGTGCGTTCGCGAATCGCGATCCACAGCGAGTTCATGATGCCGATGGCGATGATGATGAGCAGTACCACGATTAAGATGTACATCAGGCCGTCGATGGCAGCGACGGTCCATTTCAGGAACGACATCTCTTCTTCCCACGTGGTCAAGTCGAGTTTCTGCCCGGTCCAATCTTCGCGGTTGACCGATTCGAATTTCATCCAAAACGCCTTGGCTTCGCGGTCCATCACCTTATAACCCGCGGCTATGAACGCTTCGCGCAGCAAATCCATGTCGCGCGGTATTTGGTTGATGTCTTTGATGTAGAGGTGCAGCGCGCCGGTGGATTCGTCGTTGATCTGCGTCAAGCGCCGCAGCGATTCGATCGGCATATAAACGTTCCACATGCTCATGAAACCGACGTCTTCGGCGATGGCGACGACGCGCAGATCGATCGTATTGTTGGTGCCGCGCGCGGTTTGCGTCGAGAGCACGATGACATCGCCGATATTGACTTCGAGTTTCTTCGCTTGTTCTTTAAATATCAGGATCGTGTTCGGCTGCGCTAGATCGTCGAGATTGCCTTGCGCCACGCGCACCACACGACGGAAGCCGGGTTCTTGCGCGATATCGATACCGCCGGTTGCGGCTTGCAACGAACCCTTGTCGCTGATGAGTTTGCCCCAGCCGCGGCCGCGCGGAGCAATGAACTCCACGTCCGGTAGCGTGCGCCGTACGACCTCTTCGAGTTTGCGATATTGCGTAACGACCGGTGCCGATTGACCCGCCGTTACCTTATAGAAGCCCGCGACGTTGATATGACCGGTGGAGAGCGTTGTTGCCGATTCCAACATCGTCTCGTGGATTCCTGACGACAAACATTGCAGGAACACCAACAGCGCGGTGACGCCGGCGATAGCGCCGCCCAACAGCAGCGTGCGTTTGGAGTGTTGCGCCAGATTACGCAGCGCGATGAGAAACAGTTGCAGCATGGTTTAGTCCTCCGCGTGCATAGCTTGCACGGGCGAAACGCGGGTGGCGATGATGGCGGGGTAGAGCGCCGAAATCGAGGTCACCAAGCAGATGGAAATGAATGCGCCGATCAGGCTGCCGATGCCGAGATCGACGTACAAGCGCGGCCCCGAGAAAAAGAAATACAGAAATTCGCTGCCGGCCGGAATGCCGTTGTGGCCCATCCATTTGACGAGGATCGAACCCAACAGCGTGCCGACGGCGCCGAATGACAATCCCAGCAGCAGGGTTTCGATCAGTACCAGTTTCAAGACAAATCGTTTCTGCGCGCCGAGCGCGCGCATGGTGCCGATTTCACGTACCCGTTGCAGCGTTGCCATCATGACCGCGTTATTGATGATCACCAACGCCACGACGAAGATGATGAACACGGCGAAATAAAGCACGGCCTTGGCGATGAAGACGAATTGGCCTAATTGGCCCGCCGCTTTCTGCCACGAGACCACGCGCAGACCGAGGCCGTTTTTCTTCGAGACCGCTTCGATCTCGCGCATCGTCTGTTCCATCTTCGACGGATCTTTCAAGATCACCGCCGCACTCAACACGACACCTTGATCGATCTCGTCGCGCGAGTACGGACGGTTCATCAGCGCGCGCGCCGTGGCGCTGTATTTCACGCCGCCCATTTCGGCTTGATCGTCGATTTTTTTCTCGCCGCCGGTGCCGACCACGCTCGATCCGCCGAAGAGTTCGGCTTCGGCGCGGTCGCGTTCGACGAACTTGACGCCCGTGTTTTTCTTAAGCTGGTTCGATTCCGCCATTCTCTCCGGCGTTACGTAGCCGTAGAGATCGCGGAACGTCATCAAGTCCATCAAGCTCATGCCGCCGGCGAGGCCGGACTTTTCCAATCCTTTGAATTGGAAGGTGCCGTAGACTTTTACGTTCACCGATTGGATGTAGCCGCTTTTGGTGAACGCGTTGATGGGCATGGTGTCGCCCGGTCGGATGCGATAGAGCTCGATCAACGGCGCGATTTCTTTGTAAAAGAAACCGTGGCGTTCTATGAAATTGGCATCGTTAGTATCGAAGAACGTCGTTAGCAGCGTTGCCAAGTCGTTTTCCGACGATTTGAGAAATCCTTGCAGCGTTTTGGTTGTGCGTTGCGAGGAAAGCGGATCGAGTTGCAACAGAATCTCACGCGTCTGCGAACGGTTCTGTTTGACCATCAATTGAAGATCGGGATCGCTCGCAATCGTTTTGCCTTCGTCGTGCAAGGCTTCGTAGATTTTATCGAGGCGGTGCGCGGTCTTGAGTTTGAATTGATTCTCATAGACGTATTTCGATAGCAAAAGACCTCGGCCGCCTGGGGGCACCATTTGCCCGTCGACGATTTCCATGCGATCGAACGAGCCGCGGAACGAATCCAAGTCGGTGCCAACGTAAGAGAAAAAGATGAGATCGGCGTCGGGTAGTAACGGCGCGATTTTATTTTCCATGAATTCGAGATGCGCTAACGCATCCGCGTCGAAGCTGTTCCAAAATTCCGCGGACGCGGCTTTTTCGATGGCGCGCAGTTCCTGTGGGTCGATCGATTGCGTCGACGCCATGACGGTGAGCTTCTTGTAGTCTTCTTGGATGACCGTGACGATGCGGCGCACGTGGTCTTTCAAGCTGACAATACGTTCGTTTAACGCCGGCGAACGATCTCCGGCGAGTCGCGCGTTGACCGCTTTACGCAGTTTGTCGAGCGTTTGATCCAAGGTATTGCCATAGGTCATGTTCGCGCCTTCGACGCCCATGGGGACTACAGTTTTGACGTTGTCGACCGATAGCAACGCCGGTTTGATTTTGGAGAAATCGGGAACCGCGGCGATATCCGGCATCGTCCAATTGCTGAAGAGCGATAGCTCTTCCTTGGATTTGTCGGAGTAGACCTGCACGTGGCCAGCGATGCTACCGGTGATGCTTTTGCTCATCGCCGAGTCGACGCTGCTCAAGAGCGAGCCGCCGACGACGAACAACAAGGTGCCCATCAAAATGATGCCGCCAATGACGAAATTCAAAAAACTCGCGAACAAATTGCGGATCGCGATTTGTATCAATAGAAAGAGTTCGCTCATGCGCGGATTTCCTGATCGCGCGATTTCGTCGAACGTTTCGCGTCTTCCACGATCTTGCCGTCGGCCATGCGGATGATGGAGTTGGCGTGCGCCATTACCTTGGCGTCATGCGTCGAAAAGATGAACGTGGTTTTTTCGATTTGATTCATTTCTTTCATCAAGTCGATGATGTTCTCGCCGGTCTTTGAATCGAGGTTCGCCGTCGGTTCGTCGGCGAGTACGATCTTCGGCCGCGTCACGAGCGCGCGCGCGATGGCGACGCGTTGGCGTTGACCGCCGGAGAGTTCGCTCGGTCGATGTTTGGCACGATCGGCGAGTCCAACTTTCGTCAGCAAGTCCATAACGCGTTGTTTGCGTTCGGCGGAACCGAGTTTGCGTTGCAGTAGCAGCGGGAACTCCACGTTCTCGAACACGCTGAGCACGGGCACCAAGTTGAAGCTTTGGAAAATAAATCCGATGGTATGCAAACGCAGTTCGGTGAGCTGGCGTTCGCTCAAATTGCGCGTGTCTTGACCGGCGATGATGACCTGGCCGGTTGTTGCGGTATCGACGCAACCGATCAGGTTAAGCAGCGTAGTTTTGCCACTGCCGGACGGGCCGGCGATGGAAATAAACTCGCTCGGCGCGACGGATAAATTTATGTCGCGCAGCGCGGGTACCACGGTTTCGCCCAAGGTGTATTCCTTGCTGACGTTGACGATGGATACGATAGGCGACGCACTGGTATCGGCGTTTGGCATGGGAAACTCTCTTTCGTCGATTGGCAATTTCAGGGGGAAGAGATCGTACAACAGCGGCGTAAAGTAAGTAAGAAAGCGCGCCAAGCCAAGCTATACCAACGGCGGTTTAGAACATCCGAAAGGCATTCGGTTTCATTTTGTGAAATGAAAACCTTACGGATGCGATGGCTATGACTCGATTTCGGAAGGTTTACCGACTTGGCGTTCGCTCGCGTCGGTTCCCGATAGCAATTTTTCCAACGCCGCTTCATCCACCGGTTTGACGAGATGTCCGTCAAACCCCGCGTCCAGCGCGCGATTACGGTCTTTCGGTAAACGGTATCCGGTTAATGCGATGAGCAAGGTCGGACGTCGCCGGCCATCGTATGCCGCGCGACTTCGTAACCGTCCACCTTCGGTAAGCCGACGTCGATGAGCGCGATGTCCGGTGTCGTCGTTATCTTCGACGACCAAGATTTCGCGCGGCGCCCTTTGTTTGACGACGGGTAGATTGGATTTTTCAACGGCGATGTTTTTGAGTAACGGCAGGCGCACGATGAACTCGCTGCCTTCGTCGGTTCCATCGCTACGTGCTTCCGCCGAACCGCCGTGAAGTCGCGCCAGCCGGCGGACCAACGCCCGACACGATGGCGAGCGGCAGAATCGCCGCCGCGACCAGCAGGAACAACCGTCTTCGAAGTTTTACGCCTGGCACGTTATCTCATTCTATTTGTTACGGAAGGCTTTAAACCGCGAGCGGTTAATTTATTGGAATTGCGAAAGGCGCGCTAGTTCAGTCGTTCGGCAAAATTAGCGCCGCGATGCCGATAAGCGCTGCTGCAAGAAATCGATAAACACGCGGAGTTTCAGCGGCATCTGCCGGCGGCTTGGGTAATATAAATAAAATCCCGGAAACGGTGGGCACCAATTTTCGAGCACGGCAATAAGCTTGCCGCTCGCCAACTCGTCGCGCACGCTGTCTTCGAAAACATGCGCCAGCCCAAGGCCGCGCACGGCGGCGTCGATCATAAGCGGCGCGTTGTTGGTAACCAGCGGACCGTCGACGTCGACCTCGATATCTTTGCCGCCGCGCGAAAACTCCCAACGATAAATTCCGCCGCTGCCACTGAATCGATAGCGGATGCAGGAATGTTCATGCAGGTCGGCGGGCGTTTGCGGTCGTGTGCGACGTTTGAAATATTTCGGCGCGCCCACGACGATCGTGCGTTGCTCGCCACTGGCGCGAATCGCCACCATGTCGCGTGCCAGACTCTCGCCCAGCCGAATACCGGCGTCGTAGCCGGTGGCGATTAAATCGACGAATCGATCGTCTACCGTCAATTCCAATTTGACGTCCGGATAAGCGCGCGTGAACTCGTCGAGAATCGGCATCACTACCAGGGTCGCGGCCGCCTGCGCCAGATTAATGCGCAGCGTACCGGCCGCCTTGCCGCGCATTTCATCCAATTCGTTGAACGCGGTGCCGATGAGATCAAGACCC
Source organism: Candidatus Muproteobacteria bacterium (assembly GCA_023266455.1). GTDB lineage: Bacteria > Pseudomonadota > Gammaproteobacteria > Acidiferrobacterales > Sulfurifustaceae > JAHFQD01. Next base: position 3,531 of record JAHFQD010000029.1, on the reverse strand, counting down.
GTTTGCACGCGCGCGAGAAATTGCGTGCCGACCTCCGTGAGCCCGACACGGCGCGTGGTGCGATTGAGCAAGCGCACGCCGATGCGTGCTTCTAAGGCGCGAATGGTTTGTGATAGCGCCGATGGCGAAACGCCGAGTTCCGCCGCCGCGCGCGTGAAACTGCCGTAGTGGGCGACACGCACAAAGGCGAGCATCGCGGGAAGTTGGCCGGGTTCGATTGTGAAGTTGTGCTTCATAGTGTTTGAAGATAGTCCGCTTTTGGCGCCACCGCCGTAAGGGCACAGTAGCTCGTGAAGCGGGGAATCGTTCTCCGCGTGAATTTTGGAGAGAGCTATGTCTATCGATCGCTATTACGCACTAGGACGTTCGGGATTACGTGTCAGCCGGCTGGCGTTGGGCACAATGACGTTTGGCACCGAATGGGGATGGGGCTCGGAAGAAAAGGCCGCGCGCGCGGTGTTCGATCGTTATCTCGATGCCGGCGGCAACTTCATCGATACCGCCGACGTCTATACTGGCGGCACCAGCGAACGGCTCTTGGGAAAATTCATCGCCGAATCAGGCGTGCGCGACCGTATCGTCCTGACCACCAAATTCACTTTCAGCGACAGCTTCAACGGCAGCAAACCGGATCCGAACACCGGCGGTAATCAGCGTAAGAATATGCTGCGCGCCGTCGACAGATCGCTAAAGCGACTCGGCACCGATTACATCGATCTCTATTTGATGCATGCGTGGGATCGAATCACGCCGGTGGAAGAAGTGATGCGCACGTTCGACGACCTCGTGCGTGCCGGCAAGGTACGTTATATCGGTTTCTCCAATGTCCCCGCGTGGTACGCGGCGCGCGCACAAACTTTAGCGGAGTTGCGTGGTTGGAGCCCGCTGGTGGCGTTGCAACTCGAGTATTCGCTGATTGAGCGCAACATCGAACGCGAATTCACCACGCTGGCGCAAGAATTGGGAATGGGCGTCATGGCGTGGAGTCCGCTGGCGATGGGATTGCTGTCGGGCCGTTATCGTCGTGGCAGCGACGGCCAGTTTAACGCCGGTCGCCTGACGACGATGCAGGACACGACCAATCCCGGGTTCGCCAAATTGACCGAGCGCAATTTCAGTATCGTCGCCGCGCTTGAGGATGTCGCCAAGGAAGCCGGCCACAACATGGCGCAAGTGGCGCTGAACTGGGCCGCGAATCGTCCAGGTGTCGCGTCGCTCATCGTCGGCGCCACCAAGTTGGAACAACTCGACGATAACCTCAAGGCGCTCGACTTCGAGTTGGCGCCCGCGTTGCGCGCCAAGCTCGATGCCGTCAGCGCGCCGACGCAGCAATATCCGTATTTCTTTTACAGCGCGGAGATGCAAGGAATGATTTCTGGCGGCTCGTCTGTCGGTGATAAACCCGATCTTTATCGATCGCGCGTGCGCATAGAAGGGAAGGGGGCCGGTGTAACTTGATCGGCGTGGCATAGCCGTCAATCGCCGATGCGGTTGCAAGCGTTGGCGATTTTTTGTCTATTTTTCGAGCAATGCTTTGAGTCGTTGTAAATCGCCCGCGACCATGGCCGCGTCTTCCTGGAATTGGCGATCCGACATAGTGGGTCCGCGATACAGTGTAAAAACCAATTCGCTGCCGGCGCTATTCGGGAAGACGCGCATCGGGTTATAAATAATCGCGCCCGATGGCAATGTCACGTCGTGATCTAAAATGCCCAGATTATTTTTTTCGGCGAATTTAATTTTGACGGTTCCCATCGGACTTTCGGCGATCCAATCCCCTTGGATTCGCTGTATCGATTCGCTGAGTCCGGCCGCCCATTGCGGAAGGTTCTCTGAGTTAGAAACGAAGTCGTAAACCTCGGCTGCCGGACGCGCGATGGAAACGTGAATATGTTTGGCGACGAATGTCAGGGCTTTTCCTATAGGGACGGTCACTCTATCTCGCTCCATCGCGTCTGCACCGTTTGGTGTTTGCGAAATTCGGAAGGCGGTTGTCCAGTCGCGCGTTTGAAAGATTTCGAAAACGTGAACGCGTCTTGGTAACCCACCTGTTCGGCGATCGCTTCGACGGATTGCTCGGTCTTAGCCAGCAGTTCCATCGCGCGTTGCATGCGAATGGTATTTAATCTGCGCTGCCGATAACGTTTTGGTTTTCACGGAGATCATTCCGGCAAATCGAATAACAGAATTTCCGCCGCTTCGGCTTTTTCCAGTTTGATGCGTTTTTCGTTCGTTACTTTGAGCGCGTCGCCGGTTTCGAGTGCTGTGCCGTTGACCACGAGCCGGCCGCGCGCGACGTGTACGTAGCCGAGTCGCTCGGGGGCTAACGCGTGTTCGAGGAGATCGTTGCCGTTCAAGATCGACGCGTAGAGCAGGGCGTCTTGGTGGATCGACACCGACCCATCGCGGCCATCCGGCGACGCGATCAGCCGCAGCCGGCTTTGCTTCGACGCGGGATCGAATTTCTTCTCTTCGTAGTCGGGCGCCACGCCCTCGGCGTCTGGCATGATCCATATCTGTAGAAAATGCACCGGCTCCGACGCCGAATGATTGAACTCGCTATGACGCACGCCGGTGCCGGCGCTCATGCGTTGCACGTCGCCGTAGCGCAGCACCGAACCGTTGCCCATGCTGTCTTTGTGTTCGAGCGCGCCTTCGAGCACGTACGAGATGATCTCCATGTCGCGATGGCCATGCGTGCCGAAACCCTGGTGCGGTTGCACGCGGTCTTCGTTAATCACGCGCAGCGGACCGAAGCCCATGTGTTGCGGGTCGTGATATTCGCCGAAGGAAAAAGTATGGCGCGATTGCAGCCATCCCAAATCGGCGAGGCCGCGGTCTTCGCTTTTACGGAGTTGCATCATGGCCGTCTTCCCTCTTAATACGTTCGATTAACTTTGGGCTCATCCGTGCCTTGCAGCTGTTTTTCTAAATATTCTTTGCCGTACTTTTCCGTCGTTTCGGTGTTGGTGGACGGCTTCGGTTGTTTATCGTCGGTGTCACAGCCGCCACGTTTTCCGCAACCACCCGATTTCCAGCCCGATTCGACTTTGTCGTCGCCGGTGGGGTTATGCGGGGTTTTTTCGGCGGCGCTGATCGCGGCGGAGCCGGCGGCCAACGACATAATAAGGAATAGGGTTGATATCCGTTTCATGGCGGCAATTTCCTTTTATTCAATGTTGGGAAGGTAATGTTGCTTGGTCGGTTGGAGGAGTCAACCTGGAAACCAATCGGTTAAAGTAGCGTTCTAATTCCTGGGAAAAGTGTGGAGTGTTATGCGTAAATCGCAAAAACTGTTTTTCGCGGCGGCGTTGTCGCTGTTGAGCGCCTGCGAAACGACGCCGACGGGGCGGCATCAATTGCAGTTTTTACCCGACCGCGACGTCGCGCAAATGGGTAACGCCGCTTACGCCGACATCAAAAAGAAATCGCCGACGGCGAAAGACGACGCGGTGTCGCGCTACGCGCAATGCGTGGTGCGCGCGGTGACGGCGGTCGTTCCCAAGCCGGTGGGTGGCGAATCTTGGAACG
>JAHFQD010000285.1 GCA_023266455.1 Candidatus Muproteobacteria bacterium | reverse complement strand
ACGGACGTGGCGCAGCTGGTGCGAGTCACGGCGGCTAACTTCGAAGGACTGGCTGCCGAGCGTGGAATTTTTTATTCCGTCGACGCGCCGTCGACCTTCGCGGCGCAGATCGACGCCGATAAAGTTCAACGTATTTTGCTGAATCTGCTTTCCAACGCGTTCAAGTTCACTCCAGCGAACGGAAGGGTCGCTTGCAAGCTCATCGTCGGCGATGAACGCGTTTCGAAAACGATGGCGATTTCCGTGGCCGATACCGGCCCGGGTATCCCGCTCGAACAGCGTGGTGTCATTTTCGATCGTTTCCGCCAATTGGATGGAAGCGCCACACGCAAGGTCGGCGGTACGGGATTGGGGCTCGCCATCGCGAAAGAATTTGTCGAATTACACGGTGGCCGTATTTCCGTCGACGACGCGAAGGACGGCGGCTCGTTGTTCATCGTGGAATTGCCGCGTTCGGCGCCACCCGGGGTCGAGATCAAGACCGCCGCCGAAGATGCCGGCGGGCAACGGGCGAAGCTCGCGAGTCAGGCGTTGATCGAACTTCGACAACGTGTCGATACCTTGTCCAGCCCGCGCGATATGGGCAAGCCGGTGGTTCTCGTGGTCGAAGACAATTCGGAGATGAATCGTTTCATCTGCGAAACGCTCGCACCCGAATACCAAACGGAGTCTGCGTTCGACGGTCAAGCCGGATTGGAAAAAAGCATGGTGCTGAAACCCGATCTTATTTTGACCGATATCATGATGCCGGTGATGACCGGGGATGAAATGGTGCGGCAGCTGCGACTACGCCCGGAGATGCAGGGTATTCCAATCATTCTGTTAACCGCGAAAGCCGATGATGAGCTGCGCATCAAAATGTTGCGTCAGGGCGCGCAAGACTATTTGACTAAGCCGTTCAGTACCGAAGAGCTCAACGCGCGCGTTGGAAATTTGATCACGCTCAAGCGTACGCAGGATTTTTTGAGGAAAGCGAAGACGACGGTGGAGTCGGCCAATCGGGAATTGGAGGCGTTTAGCTATTCCGTATCGCACGATTTGCGTGCGCCACTGCGCGGTCTCGACGGCTTCAGCCAGATGTTGCTCGACGATTATTCCGACAGGCTCGATTCGAAAGGAAAAGATTATTTACAACGGATTCGCGCTGCGGCGCAGCGCATGGCGCGGTTGATCGACGATCTGCTGGCGTTATCACGCGTGACCCGACAAGAGTTGCGTTATGAAAGAATGGATTTATCCGGGATGGTGCGTGTCATTGTCGAGCGCTTGCAGGAAGCGGAACCGGATCGCCATGTGGAAATCGTGGTGCCGGAGGAGCTTATGGTTCGCGCCGATCCGCGTTTGTTGCAGGTGGCGCTGGAAAATTTGTTAGGGAACGCCTGGAAGTTCACTCGAAAACGCGCGCTTGCCAGAATCGAAGTCGGTTGCCAACTGAAAGACGGCGAATCGGTATTTTTCGTGCGTGACAACGGCGCCGGATTCAACATGGAATACGCCAGCAAGCTTTTTGGCGCGTTTCAACGGCTTCATACCGAGCGCGAATTCGAGGGTACCGGCATTGGTTTGGCCACGGTGCAGCGGATCGTCCATCGGCATGGTGGGCGTATTTGGGCCGAGGCGGTCGTGGACGGCGGGGCGACGTTTTACTTCAATATTCCGTTGGCATCGCACACCGGACCCGAAATTCTCAAGGTGATTTCGGATCAATACAGCTAACGGGCGGCGCCAAAACCTATTTAATTCTGCAGACTTAAGCTATCTCACGAAACCCCGCATTTTCATATTGGAATGCACGCGGTGGATGTTTATAATGCGCGCGGTTGTCAACAGGTTATGCGAAAAGAAAGTGGGCCGCGCGCCCACTTTTGTTTTCTGGCGGTCGAATTTTTAGGCGGGTAATTATGCGCGAAGTCCATGGCCAACGGCAGGACCGGCTCCGGGAACTGTGCCGGGCCGGCGCGGAAGCGCTTGGCTTCGAATTGGTCGACGTGGAACTCATCGGCGGCGGTCATAGTCCGACGCTACGCGTATATATAGATAGCCCGAAAGGAATTACCGTCGACGATTGCGCCGATGTCAGTCGGCAGCTCTCGGCGATTTTTGATGTAGAAGATCCGATTCAAGGAAGTTACACGTTGGAGGTTTCTTCTCCCGGCTTGGATCGGCCGTTAGTGACGCTGGAGGATTTTCTCAAGCGTATCGGCGAGACGGTTAAGCTGCGGTTGCACCGTCCGCTCGACAGCGGGCGGCGGAATTTTACCGGCCAATTGGTGGAAGCCACGAGCAAGCACGTTGTCGTGGAAGTGGACAATGAGCGGTTTGAATTGGCGATGGATGCCATCGAACGCGCCCGATTGGTGCCGAAGTTTTGAAAGTTGCTTCCGTTATGACGGAAGCATTCGAGATGATCGAGGGTGTTATGGGAAATGAAGTATTAATGGTAGTCGAAGCAGTCTCGCGCGAAAAAGGCGTCGAGAAGGAAACGATTTTCCAAGCGCTGGAAGCGGCGCTCTCGACGGCGACGCGTAAGCGCCACAAAGGCGACATCGACGCGCGCGTTTCCATTCATCGCGATACCGGCGAATACGATACGTTCCGCCGCTGGGAAGTCGTGCCCGATGAAATCGAAACAATCGAATTTCCCGATCGCCAAATAAAACTCGCGGAAGCGCGCTCGAAGAAGTCTACTGTGCAAGTGGGCGAGTTTGTCGAAGAGTCGATTCCGGCGGTAGAATTCGGCCGCATCGCGGCGCAAACCGCCAAGCAAGTCATCATGCAGAAAGTGCGCGAGGCCGAGCGCGAGCAAGTCGTCAATCTTTATAAAGGCCGCGTCGGCGAAATGGTGACCGGCGTGATCAAGCGGCTTGAGCGCGGCGATGCTATCGTCGATCTTGGCAACGCAGAAGCGTTGCTGTCGAAGGATTCCATGATCCAGCGCGAAGGGCTGCGGCCCGGCGATCGTATCCGCGCGTTGCTGGAAGAAGTAAAGTCGGTGCCGCGTGGACCGCAATTATTTTTGTCGCGCACCTCGCCTAAACTGGTTATCGAATTGTTCAAGCTCGAAGTACCGGAAGCGGGCGAAGGGTTAATCAAGATTCACGAAGCCGCGCGCGATCCCGGATTGCGTGCCAAGATCGCGGTCAGCTCTTCCGATCCGCGCATCGATCCGATTGGCGCCTGCGTCGGTATGCGCGGTTCGCGCGTGCAGAGCGTTTCCAACGAACTCGCTGGCGAACGCGTTGACATCATTCAATGGTCCGAAAGCCCCGCGCAGTTCGTGATTAACGCGCTGGCACCGGCGGAAGTGC
>JAHFQD010000028.1:6365-10892 GCA_023266455.1 Candidatus Muproteobacteria bacterium | reverse complement strand
CGTCGCCGGCACGTTGATTTTCTTTTCGCCCCTGTTTACGCGCTTGATGCAAAAAACGGCGCACCGCTATCAGGGCACGCGCGTCCGCGCCTTTCTGCTCGAAACCGTAAAAATCTGCCAGTCTTATCGCTCCGCACACCGCGACGTCTTTGTGGCAATCTTGCTGACGCTGGTGGCGCAATCGCTGGTCATCTTGGTGTATTACACGCTCGCCATCGGCCTCGGTATCGCCGTGCCGTTGGGAAGTTATTTCGTCATCGTGCCGGTAGTTTTTTTGGTGGCCAGCATCCCGGTATCGGTCGGCGGACTCGGCGTGCGCGAAGGTGCGCTGGTCGTGCTGCTAACGGCGAGCGGCGCCGACAAACACGCCGCCACGGCGTTGTCGTTCAGTTACCTGCTGGTGTTATTGATTACGTCGCTGCCGGGCGGTTTAGTGTTCCTACTGAGTAAGCGCGACGCCCGCAAATAATTACTTCAAGCGTTTAAGCTTGTCCTGCATCAAGCGGTCGTAACGCACCGCCGTTTCATCGTCTAACCACGGCCGGTAACTCGCGATATCCGCACGCAAGGTGTCCGAATCCGACAAAGCACGATTGATCGCGGCCATCACCCGTTTGCCGAACGGCGACTTCGAGCAAGCGGCGAAGCTCGGCACCACGGACGGCTCTTCCACGACCGGGATAAACACGAAGTCTTTCTCGTTGAGATTGAGTTGCTTCGAGAGGTAGCGCAACTCATGCGCGTAACCCACCACGGCATCGAACTCGTCGTGCTTCGCCAGTTTCAATAAGCGACTGGCCAATAGCGTGCTGCCCGGCACGACGACGAGCGATGTGGAATTTTCATATTTCTTCAATACCGCGTCGATGCCCGCACCGAAACTGCGACCCTTGAGAATGCCCAGCCGCACTTTTCCTTCGCTCAACAACGCCTGCACGCTTAACTCGCCTTTATCGTTGATGAACGGCTTGAGTTGCGTCAATCGCGAACGCGTGGTGATGATTCCGTTCGATAACTTTTCCAAAAATGGCATCGAGAATTCCATGAAGGCAGCGCGATCCGGGGTTTTCAACATGGTCGCACTGCATACATTGGCTTCGGTTTTTATCATTTCAACGGTGCGCACCGTCGGCGCTTCGACGATTCGATGATCGAATTCCGGCATGCGTTTGAACAGGATGCGCAGTCGTTCGTCACCGGTACCTTTCCCTTGATCTGGACCCGAGACCATGTAGATGGGTGGAAAATCGCTGATATACCAGTACACGATCTCGCGCTGCGCGTCGGCGGCATAAGCGACAGGCGCGAGCGCCAACCAAAACGCGATCAATGATCGGGTGGCGACTTTATTCATACGCACCTCATAACGTGGGAAACAGATAGCGTAAGTGTAGGTGGTTCTATCGCGGCTAAATTTCCGAAAAAAAACGAATTACATAACCGGAATTCCCAATTTCGGCACCACCTCGCGTTCGAGCCATTGCTTCAACTCCAAGCCTCGGTGCGCCGGATCGAGCACGTCGTCGCCGATACCGTAAAGCCACGCCAAATCCATACGCGAATGGTCTTCGTGCAACGCGCAGAGGTCATTCACAAATCGCAGCAAGGTCGGCATGTCGGCGAAGAAACCGGATTCAATCAGCCGTTGTCCATAACGAAGAATCACAATCGCCAGTTCGTTGAAGTCGTATTCGGGATGATATTGCGTACCCCAAAAAGTGCCGTTGCCGTGTCGTATCTCGGCCGCTTGCACGGCGCTCACCGCGTTGCTGGCGAGGACTTTCATTCCAATCGGTTGCTCGACGATTTCATCCATATGCACCGTCAGCGCGTCGAACGGATTGCGTTTACCGTCGAACATCGGATGTTCGCGGCCGTTCGACGTCAGCGTAATACGCCGCGCGATTCCCAGTTCGCGGCCGTTCGGATTCGGGCGTACCACGCCGCCAGCCGCGACCGCCGCGACCTGCAAACCCCAACAGCTGCCGAACTGCGGCACGCCGGACTCGAAGGCCGTGCGCGCGAGTTCGATCTGCGCTTGTACCGCCGGACTGTCTTGATAGACGTTTAGCGCCGAACCCGTCCACGCGATGCCGTGAAAAGACTTCAACGTGATACCGGCCGGTAGCGCCGGACTGCCGTTACGCGCTGGGTGGAACAACGAGCACTTTACGTCGCTGCGTATCGAGTACAGCACGCGCGCGTAATGTTCGGCCGTCGGATTACCGCCGAGCGCTACGTGCGCATCGTCGGTCTCACGCGTATTACCGTCGACAATGAGAATTTTTAATCGCGTTAGATGCATTAAAGGCGGCCTGCCACCGCGTTGCGAAAGATAGAAGTCAGTATCGCCGCGTCGAGCGGCAACGGATTGGTCGCGCCCGACGGATCCTGCGCCGCCATGCGGCCGATCTCCTCCGCGCGATCGTCGGACACATTCATCTCGCGGAGGCTGCCGGGAATACCGAGCGTGCGCCGAAACGCCACCACCCATGCCAGCATAGCGTCGAACGACGCGTCGGCGAGGTTGAGCACGTGCGCGATGATCGCCAGCCGATCGGCGATAGCCGATCGGTTATGCGCCATCACGTAGGGCAGCAGCACTGCATTCGTCAATCCATGATGCGTGTCATACAGCGCGCCGATGGGATGCGCCAACGCATGCACCGCGCCTAAACCCTTTTGGAACGCCGCCGCGCCCATGCTGGCGGCCGCCAACATGAACGCGCGCGCTTCGACATCGGCGCCGTCGCGATACGCGCGCGGCAAGTACGTCGCGATGAGACGCATGCCCTCGAGCGCCATGCCGTCGGCCGGCGGATGAAAACCAGGCGCGCAAAATGATTCGAAACAATGCACGAATGCATCCATACCGGTCGCCGCCGTTACCGCGGGCGGCAAGCCAACGGTCAACAGCGGATCGGAAATAACGATCGCCGGCATCATCTTGGGATGAAAAATGATTTTCTTCTCGTGCGTGGCGTCGTTGACGATCACCGCGGCACGCCCCACTTCGGAACCGGTGCCGGCCGTCGTCGGAATCGCGATCACCGAGGCGATACCCGCCACGTCCGCGCGCCGCCACCAATCGCCGACGTCCTCGAAATCCCATATCGATCTCGTCTGCCCAGACATGAATGCGATCGCCTTGCCGACATCGAGCGCGCTACCGCCGCCCATCGCGATGACGCCGTCAGCGCCGTGGTCGCGATACGCTTTCAACCCTTTGTCGACATCGGCGAGCGCGGGGTTGCCTTTCACGTCGGCGAACAGCGTCGTCGGCAGCCCAGATTTATTATTGGCCTCCAACGCCGCGCGCACCATCGGCGTTTCTTTTAGACCGCGATCCGTCACCAGCAACGGTCGAATAATATTTAATGCGCGACAAGCCGCCGGCAGCTCTTTGATCCGATCGGGCCCCGCCCACACCGTAGTGGGATAACTCCATTTACCTGTCAGCGACGCGCTCATGACGGCAGTTTAAAATGAAACGACTTCGGTCGCGTCAATTGTTCGTATCCTAATGTCGATAACGAACAACCTAATCCGGAATCCTTGACGCCGGTCCATGCCAACGCGGGATCGAGATAGTCGCAACGATTCATGAACACCGTGCCAGTCGCGAGGCATTCGCCCAAGCGCAACGCGATGTCGGCGTCGCGCGTCCAAATCGAAGTCGTCAGCCCGTAGCGACTGTCGTTCATCAAGCCGAGCGCTTCGCCGTCGGACGCCACGCGCATGATGCCGACCACGGGACCGAAACTCTCTTCCATCATGACGCGCATGCGATGGTTGACGTTAATCAGTACCTGCGGCATCAGATACGCCGTGCCCGGTCGATCGGCCGGAAAACGCTGCGCGTCGATCAACGCCCGTGCCCCTTGATCGACCGCTTCGGCAGTTTGTTCACGCACGAAATCCGCCGCCGTCGCACGCACCATCGGACCGAGCGTGGTCGCGGGATCGAGCGGGTTACCCAAGATGTACTTGTTAGTCTGTTCGACAAAACCCTCGACGAAGTCGTTGTACAAATCGGCGTGCACGTAAATGCGTTCGATACCACAACAGGATTGCCCGGCGTTGAAAAAGCTGCCGTCGACGAGATTATCGACCGCTAGTTTTAAATCCGCATCGTGACGCACATACGCCGGATCTTTGCCGCCGAGTTCCAGGCCAAGACCGATAAAACGATCCGCCAACACCCGTCGCAGACGGCGCCCGCCCTCCACCGATCCGGTGAAGGAAACGAACGATACGCGCGCATCGTGAATAAGCCTTTCGGTATCGTCGTGATTCAAATGTAAATACTGGAACACACCCGGCGGCAATCCAGCGTCAGTGAACGCTTGCGCATAGCGCTCGGCACACAACGGCGTCTGGTGCGAATGCTTCAAGACCACGGTGTTGCCCGCCAGCAGTGCCGGCACCACGACATTGACGGACGTGAGATAAGGATAATTCCACGGTGCGATTACCACGACGATGCCCAACGCTTCGCGGCGGATGAAGCGCGAGAACCCATTCTTC
>JAHFQD010000028.1:5250-6355 GCA_023266455.1 Candidatus Muproteobacteria bacterium | reverse complement strand
GATGTCGCTCATGTAACGCGCGCGTTCGGCTAGGCCGCGCATTTCGCCTGGCGAATGGGTAACCGGCCGGCCCATCTGCCACGTCAGTTCCTGAGAGATGTCATGGGTGCGCGAGATAAACCCATCGATAGCGCGGCTCAAGATTTCCTGGCGACGTTCGAGCGGTGTCGCTTCCCACGTCGGTTGCGCCGTGACGGCTTTCGCCAAGGTACGCTCGATATCGGCATGCGACGCTAAGGAGCGTTCGGCATACACACTTTGATCGACGGGACTGATTACTTTCAGTATGGGCATTTACTTCCCAACGCCGTTTATCTTTCTATTTTAGATAATTTCAAAATATCGCCGCAACTGCCAATCCGTTACTGCCTTACGCGATTCGCGTTCTTCCCATTCGCGCGTGGCGGCGTAATGGTCGACGAATTCCGCGCCGAACCAATCGCGCGCGGCGGCCGACGCCTTCAAGCGTTGCGCCGCTTCGCCCAAGGTGCGCGGCAATTGCAAAGCTTCCGGTGGCGTCCAATCGTAAGCGCTGCCCTGCACCGCGTCGGTCGGTTCGATTTTATTTTGCACGCCCCACAAACCCGACGCGATCGCCGCCGCCAATGCGATATAAGGGTTGATGTCCGCCGCGGCGATGCGATATTCGACGCGTTGCGATTTCTCGGAACCGGGAATGACGCGCAATGCCGTAGTCCGATTTTCAACGCCCCACGACGCCGACGTCGGCGCCCAGAACCCAGGTACGAGACGCGTGAAGCTGTTCACCGTGCACGCGATCATGGATAACCACTCCGGCATCAGTTTTTGCTGACCACCGATGAAATGGCGCATCGTTTGATTGATGTGGTGCGCGGCCTTTGGATCGTAGAACGCGCTCTTGCCGTTTTTATCCTGCAGCGACAAATGCAGGTGTCCGCTCTGCCCCGGCCAATCTTGCGACCACTTCGCCATAAAGGTGGCCATCCAGCCGCGTCGTTGCGCGAGCACCTTAATAAAGGTTTTAAACAACGCTGCCTTGTCGGCGGTCGCCAGCGCTTCGTCGACGGTAATTGCCGCTTCGAGCACGCCGGCGCCGGTCTCGGTGTGCAACCCTTCGATGGGG
>JAHFQD010000028.1:0-5240 GCA_023266455.1 Candidatus Muproteobacteria bacterium | reverse complement strand
ATGATAGAACTCGGCATGCACACTGTTACGCAATACCGAGTAACCAAAATAACCGGGCGTGATGGTTTTTAGATTTCGATAATTTTTTTCACGCACCGAATGTGGCGTCTCGTCGAACATGAAGAATTCAAACTCGGCGCCGGCGAAAACTTTGAATCCCATTTTGTCCGCGCGCGCGAGTACGCGGCGCAATAACGCGCGCGGACAAATTGCTTCCGCCGCGCCGTCGAATTCGCCGAGAAAGAACAGCGTGCTTAGCTCCCACGGAATCTCGCGCGCGGTGTCTGGCAAGATGCGCACGGTCGCGTCTGGATACGCAGTGTGCCAGCCAGTGTATTTGACGTTGTCGTAAAGTTGATCGTTCGAATCCCAGCCCAACACGACGTCGCAAAATCCGAATCCATGCTCCAACGCCGAAAGAAATTTTTCGCGCGACATGTATTTACCGCGCAAAACGCCATCGACGTCGAAGACGCCGACCTTTACGTGCCCGATGTTCCAATGCTCGACGATGCGTTGTGCGTCGGCCGCGGTTTTTGCTTTTCTAGCGTCCATCATGATCAGCATCCTTCCTGGAAAAAAATTCGGTGGCTTATATATCGGTGGCTTATATAAAGGTTAGTCGAAACGTCATCGCGATAACGTCGATCCCCCACGTCTCAGATTCCTCCCAAGCGAAATTGTTTCGCGAAAACGACGACCGATTTTTAAATCAACGAATCGAAAACACACGGCAAAAACCGCACTCAGGTTATTGCCCTAAACAGCGTTTTCCACTATACATACGCTTTCCAAGGATGTTGCCGTAAGGAATCGGGCGCTTTTCTAAGGATATGAACTCCTCTTCAACAGGACGTGGCTAAATGAAACCTGCCATTTATTTCGGCGCCATCGGTGCCACTGCATTACTCGTTCTTATTACCGTTTTTTCCACTTCAGAAGTCGCTATCTCTGCACCCACGGTTGAAGTCGCCGCTATCGCGTCGGCCTCGCTCACTGTGCAGGGCGCGGGATCACCGGCGGGTTACGACGAGAAAAGCTTCAACGCCGCCGCGGTGGCGTTGAGCGACTCTGAACGCGTCGGACGCGAAATCTGGTACAAGTCCACCGCCGGCAACGCACGCTTCCACGCCTACACGCTGCCGCAACGCGTCGGCGTGTATGCCGACTGGTACCGCGTCCTCAACGCCAAAGAACGCAACGACCGCTTCCGCGCTTGGGGATTGATGAACGATCCTTCTTGCTGCACACCTGGATCGCCTGGTTGCCCCGCGAAGTCGCTCGATGAAACCTATGGCTTCGATTGGTGCCCCGGCGACGAAGAATTGTTGAAATTCGTCGGCAAAGACGGCTACCGCGATCCGGCCTGCGATTTGAAAGACGCACCCTACATCGCTGCCGTGCATGGCGCGAAAGACGAACGCCAATCACCGTGCGACCTCGCTTTCGGCACCTCCACTGGAGCGCTCGGTCTGCGTAAATTCCCGAACCCGCGTTTCGATGCCGAAATCTGGCGCAAAGCCAACGGCGCGTTGGAAAGCTGGGAGGGTTGGCGTAAACGATTACCGCGTCAAAACGCGACCGGTAAGTTGGCGCAAGTCGCCGACGACGCGCTCGAGCCGCCATTCTTAATAGGTCAAGCCTGCGGCGCCTGTCACATCTCGTTCGATCCTTTAAATCCGCCTGCTGATCCGACGCATCCACGTTGGGACAATCTTAAGGGCGCTATCGGTAATCAATACCTGCGCATGTCGGAAATCTTGGGTTCCGGTATGCCGGTCAATAGTTTGGAGTGGCAGGTGTTCGCGCATGCGCGCCCAGGCACGACCGACACCTCGGCGATTCCCACCGACCAGGTAAACAATCCTGGAACGATGAACGCCATCATCAACTTCAAGCAGCGTCCTACCTTCAGCGGCGAACGCGTCGTGAAATGGCGTGGCGCGAAGTCTTGCGCCAGCGGTGCACCGGCGGCGACGTGCTGGTGCGAACCGGGACGTACGGAGAAATGCTGGCAACGCGAAGAGCAAGTCGAAAACGTGCATCACATTCTCAAAGGCGGCGAAGACAGCATCGGCATTCGCGAAGCGGTGCAGCGGGTGTACTTTAATATCGGCTCCTGCTCCGAAGCTTGCTGGGTGAACCATCTAACCGATATGCGCCAACTCGATCCAAACGCGCGCAATTTCGGCCAGACGCCGTTCAACATCGGCCAATGCCGACGCGACTGCCCGAACTTTCGCGCCATCGAAGATCGCTTGGGCAACATCGTCGAATTCCTGGTTTCCAAAGAAAACTACAACACCGACTTGCACGTCGCGCGCGACATCGAACGCAAGAAGAAAAGTTCGGGCGCCAAATACGATTACAAAGATTTGGTGGCGGATTTGGAAAAGGAGTTCGGTAAAGGTGCCGTAACACGCGGCCAAGAGGTATTCGCGCAAACTTGCGCACGCTGCCATTCGAGCATTTCCGAAAGCGAAGGCGGACCGTTCAAAAACCGCGATTTCCGCGCCTTGGACCCGAAGACCGGCTTACGCGCGGATTGGATGGGCAACGACCAAGCCACCAAGGTGAGCGAAGTCGGCACCTATCGCTGCCGCGCATTGCATTCCAACCACATGACCGGCCACGTGTATCAGGAATACGGCTCGGAAACCTTACGCGCGCGTCCGTCGGACCCAGCGGTGCGTGAAGAAGGCGGTGGTGGGCGCGGTTACTACCGCAACATTTCGCTGCTCAGCGCGTGGGCGCATGCGCCGTTCATGCACAACAACGCCATCGGCCCCGAGCTTTGCGGCAAACCCGCGAACAAAGCCAACGACTTCGACCGTCCGCGTTACGTCGATGCCAGCGGCGCATTGTTGGCGAAGGATAAGCAACCGGCTTGCTGGGCGTACGATCCAAGCGTCGAAGGTCGATTCAAACTCTTTAAAGAATCGGTACGACAACTGTTGAGTCCAGATCAGCGCCTTCCCAAGATTACGCTGTTCGACGAAGACGTCACCATCGACATTGGACCGAAGATTTTAGATGGCGACGGCGATCGCGAGTTGCGCGGCTTCAGCGTCGTGCTTCCGGCTGGCAGCAAAGTGGCGAGCCTCGGCAACTTCCTCCACAAACGCTTCATCGACGACATGGTGCTGTCCAAATTGCGCCCGTCCGAACTGCAAGCGCGGCTGGTGAAGCAGTACGGCGAAAAAGACGGCAAGGAAATCGCCGGCTTGTTGAGCCGCACGGCGGATACGGCGTTGAAGAATCCGAAAGAATTGGTCAGCGCCGTCAAACGCGAACCGCGGCTGCTGGATATTTACAGCAGCTGCACCGCGACGGTGGAAAACGGCGGTCACACGTTCGGTCAAGATTTACCGGACGCGGATAAGAAAGCACTCACCGCTTTCTTATCGACGCTCTAACCACCGGACGGATGCGCCATCTCACTCGCACCACCACCCTCATCCCCTCTCCCGCGCCGCGGGAGAGGGAAACGAGCCGTACACGGTCTCGTTGACTCGGGAGAATAATGAACATGACTCGACACACCACCCTTCTGGCAATTCGTGGCTTGGCGCTTTTTGGCGCGTTGACGCTTAGCCTCGTCGGCTGCAACAACAAGGCTTCGACCGATATTAAATTCGCACCCTACGGCACGACGTATCAATCCAAACCAGACTTCGCCGAAATCGAACAGCAATATCCGCTCACCCCGGAAGCCGTCGCGAAACTGACGCCGGAAATACTCGTTGGTCTCGATCAAGAACAAGTTGATCAAATCTACGCTCGACTCACCGCGGGTCCGATTCCGGACGGCGCGTTCGACGGCGGTTTGTTTTTCCCCAAGGGCGCGAGCGGGCAACGGCGACTCACGGAAATTCTCGGCGGCCTACCCGGCCTGGCCGCGGAATTGAAAACCACCAAGCTAGAACTGCTCGGCAAGACGCTATGGAAAGGCAAAGTGTTCTATCGCGAAAAGCGGCTGCTGCGTAACCGCATCGAAGATACCGTCTTGCTCAAGCCGCTTATTGACGGCGACCTCAATACCATCGAGAAGATCAACGTCGGCGGCAAAGAAGCTTGGCTGTTGTTCCCGGCGAAACTCTACTGCGGTCAAAGTCTTCTCGATGCGCGCCGCGAATCCATCATCATCGATTACGCCTACAGCGACGAACTCCCAGGCTACCGTGAGCGTCCTGACTTCCTGGCGGGCCGTCATGGCCTGATGGTCCGCGACGAGATTCGCATGGTGCGGCCGGGTTTTTATTTAGGTCGCGCGTACGCCGGCAAAGCGTTCCTGCTGAGCTTCACGTTGTACAACAAAGAAATCGCTGAACGCGACGGTCCAGCGTTCATGAAAACCGGTCAGGTAAAACAAGACTGCTGGACCGGCACACAAAGCGCCATGGCGAATAAATAGGTATCCACGACTCGCGCCGCAACAAAATTTCCGCCGTGCGAGGGAAATATTGGATAACGTTGGCGGCGACGGTAGTTCTGGCGCTTTATGTCGTACAGCATCGTCGCGCCGCCGTTGTCGTCGCCCCTTCACGTGCGGCGGATCCGACGTGGGTCGTTGCGCCGCATCTGCCCGGAAACGATCTACCGCCCGTGGGGCGCTCGCTGTTCGATTACGTTGTTACGGACGACACTGATGGAAAAAGGAGTTATCGCATTCCTTTCCCACTGCCAGCATTGCTGCAGCGCATCGAACAACGTGGCGGTTGCCGCCATCGTTCCGACGCGCTTTCTTCTTGCCTTAAAACCGTGCTGATTCCGCTGGGACGCTCGCTACAACGTACCGTCGCTTCGCCGGATTTCTTCGCCTATCCGCGCGTGATCGTCGCTTTCGATGGCGAGCCGGCCGCGAACGAGCGCGGCACTTTTCCGCTGCTGAAAGATCGTTTGTACATCGGCTATCAAGAATATGCCGGCATTATCGAAGTCATCAGCTACAACGAAGCCGCCGGACGTTTCGAGTTCCAACTCGTCAAAAATTATCGCGCTGGCGCAACGCCAAGTGTGTTTTACGCCAACCGTTCTATTTGCACCGCTTGTCATCAAAACCAGGCGCCAATTTTTTCGCGGCCACTGTGGCAAGAAACGAACGCTAATCCCGCCATCGCGGCGCAACTCAAAGCGCAGCATAAAGATTTTTACGGCATCAATTTCAAACGCGGTGTCGATATTCCGAACGCGATCGACGACGCCGCCGATCGCGCTAATTTATTTTCGGCGACGCAGAC
>JAHFQD010000284.1 GCA_023266455.1 Candidatus Muproteobacteria bacterium | reverse complement strand
AACGTGAAGTGGGGATTGCTCTACGGTGTCATTCTTTGCAACGCCCGCGCCATGGGCGAGTTCGGCGCCGTGTCCGTGGTCTCCGGCCACATCCGCGGTCTTACTAACACCATGCCGTTACACGTAGAAATTCTTTATAATGAATACAACTTCGTCGCGGCATTCGCGATCGCGTCGTTACTTGCGCTGCTGGCGTTAGTGACGCTCGCGCTCAAAAGCGTGCTCGAATGGCGCACGCGCACGGAGTTGGCCGATCGTAGTTTGCCGATGGAGAAACCGTCATGAGGATTCTGGTTCGCGATCTTTCTAAACGTTTCGGACAATTCGTCGCGCTCGACGATATTACTCTGGCGTTTCCTAGTGGAAAGCTGACGGCCTTGCTCGGACCTTCCGGTTGCGGCAAGACGACGTTGTTGCGCGTGATCGCCGGTTTAGAAACGCCGGATCACGGGCGCATCGAATTTTCTGACGAAGACGCCTCGCAACGCGCCGTGCGCGAACGCGGCGTCGGTTTCGTGTTTCAGCATTACGCGTTATTTCGCCATATGACTGTATTCGACAACGTTGCGTTCGGATTACGCGTCAAGCCGCGTAAGGAACGTCCGTCGGAAGACGTTATTCGTAAGAAAGTGCACGAGTTATTGGATCTGGTGCAACTCGATTGGCTCGCGCATCGTTATCCATCGCAGCTTTCTGGCGGACAACGGCAACGTATCGCGTTGGCGCGCGCGCTCGCGGTCGAGCCCAAAGTCTTGCTGTTGGACGAACCATTCGGCGCGCTCGACGCGAAGGTTCGTAAGGAGTTGCGCCGTTGGTTGCGTAATTTGCACGACACCTTGCATCTCACGAGTATTTTCGTCACGCACGATCAAGAAGAGGCGCTCGAAGTCGCGGATCATGTCGTGCTCATGAATCGCGGCCGCGTCGAACAAATCGGTACGCCGCAACAAGTTTACGATCATCCGGCGTCGCGTTTCGTTTATGGCTTTCTTGGATCGGTGAATCTGTTTCATGGACGCGTCGAATACGGCCGTGCCGAAGGCGACGTGCTGCGCGTTGGCGAGCATCGGTTACCGGTCGACGCGGGCGAATTTAAATTCGGCGCCGAAGCGGTCGCTTATGCGCGTCCGTACGATTTGGAAATCGAACGGCATTTCCCCGGCGGCGTTGGGTTACCGGCGACAGTGCGGCGCATATTGGCCATCGGTCCGATGGTGCGTCTGGAACTCGAGACGCAAGAAGCCACGCGTCCGATCGAAGTCGAGTTGTCTCGTATACAAGTGAATTCGCTCGATCTGCAACCTGGGGAACAGGTGCTGGTGCGTGCCAAGAACGTAAAGTTGTTTCCGCACGAAGGTGGAGAACCACAGGAAGTGGACAATGAACTTTAATCAATTGAAGTTCGTGCGCGCCGCCGCACGCCAGGATTTCAACCTGACTGAAGTCGCGAATACCGTGTTCGCGACGCAGTCGGGCGTGAGCCGCAAGATCAAAGAACTTGAAGATGAACTCGGCGTAGAGGTTTTCGAACGGCGTGGCAAGCGACTTATCGGGCTGACCGAACCCGGTAAACAATTGTTACCGGTGATCGAGCGCATTCTGCTCGACGCGAAGAACTTGCGTTTGATGGCACAGCAATTCACGCGCGAGGAAGTCGGGCATCTGGATGTGGCGACGACGCATACTCAGGCACGTTATGCCTTGGTGCCGGTGGTTAAAGAATTCCGTGCCCGTTTTCCGAAAGTTCGGTTGACCTTGTATCAAGGTAGTCCGCCGCAAGTCGCGGATATGGTGGCGGAGGGCGACGCCGACGTGGCCATCGCGACCGAAGCGCTGGACAATCATCCGGCGTTATTAACGTTCCCGGGTTACGGTTGGCACCATTGCGTAATCGTGCCGCCGGGCCACGATCTCGAGCACGCCGAGAAATTGACGCTCGAATTGCTAGCCGCGTATCCCCTCATCACGTACGACAGTGCGTTCACCGGTCGTTCACACATCGATAAAGCGTTTGCCAATGCGCATTTGACACCGGACGTGGTGTTAACCGCGATGGATGCCGACGTTATCAAAACCTATGTCGACGCCGGTCTCGGTATCGGCATTATCGCGTCGATCGCGTTCGATCCGGTGCGCGACCAACATTTACGTAAACTCGGTGCCGAACATTTGTTCGATGCCAATACCACTAAACTCGGCGTGCGCAAGGGCGCTTATCTGCGCAATTACGCGCTCGAGTTCGTGCACTTGTTTACGCCGGAATTGGATCGCGAAGAAGTGCAGGCCGCGTTGAAGAAACATCTCGCCAACGGCGAAGCCTAATCGCCTTTGTGGCGATGGCGGTGATGAATGTCGGGATGGTGCGGATGCGAGTGCGTGAGCGCTTCGTGTCGATGGGGATGCGCGTGTGGTTCTTCACCGTTCCATGGAAAATCGTGTTCGTGCCGGTGATGTTCGTCGTGTAGGTGTGAATGGGTATGTGTCATGACCTCGTGCGTATGTTGATGCGCGTGATATTCCGTCAGATGTAGCCACACGCCGGTCGCCATCAACGTCGCCGCGATCCAAAAACCGATAGAGGGCGACTCGCCGAACATCAACACGGCGAATGCGACGCCGACCGCCGGTGCAGTGCTGAAGTAGGCGCTGGTGCGCGCGGCACCTAAGCCGCGCAGCGCCAATACGATCAGACACAGACTGATTCCATAGCCGAAAAATCCGATCGTCATCGCCAATGCCGCGCTATTCCACGACGGTACCGAAGCGCCTAATCCAAACGCCAGCAATGTATTCATCGTACCCGCCACGAGTCCTTTGCTCCCGGCGAGGAAAAGTGGATCGGCGGTGGAAATTTTGCGCGTCAGATTGTTGTCGATTGCCCAGCTTAAGCAGGCGCTCGCGATCAGCAGCGTGGCCCATACGTTCGGCGTGCGGTCCTCGCTTGTCGGCCATGACAGCGCGATGCCGCCTGCGATGATAAGCGTCATACCCAGTATCACGCGGCCGCCGGCGTTCTCTCTAAAAAAAATCCACGCCAGCAACGCGGTAAACGTTGCTTCGAGATTCAGCAACAGCGACGCGGATCCGGCGGAGGTGTGACCGAGACCGAACATCAGCAATATCGGGCCGAGCATACCGCCAAAGATGATGGTGCCCGACCAAGCGCGCCATTCTGCGGAAAGTAGCCGTGGCAAGCGCCACGTTTTATCGCGAATCAGTTGTATTGTGACGAGGCCGATACCGGCGCCCAGATATAACAGGCCGGCGAGTAACAGCGCCGGCATGGCACCGACCAGTTGTTTCGCGAAAGGCGTGCTGG
>JAHFQD010000283.1 GCA_023266455.1 Candidatus Muproteobacteria bacterium | reverse complement strand
CGCTCTGGGAAGACCTCTCTTATTGGTATGACGCCCCGCGCGGAACGCTAATCTTTTGGTCGACGGAAAATCCAAGCGAACGTACGGCCTATTATGTTCCGAACCTGGAGCGATACGGCGAAGGTTATCAATTCGATGAGCCAGTCGATCCTATTTACGCAGGTGTTTATGGTTTCTTGATGCGACTTGGCGGAAACGGTCCGGATCCCGATGGCGCCCCGTTCGATCGTGAACCAGAAAACAATGACGGTCATCAGGGAGAACCCCACGCATCCGATACCCAAAGAAGACGCGACGATTCTCCTCAGGCGCGGCTCGCTTCCGTCACACCCATCCGAAAAGAAAATACCCGACAAGATTTTCCGGACGACGCCGGTCTTGAAGATAATCAAACTTCTCCCACGCTTGACGATAACGTGATCATTCTCCACCCCGACGGTGTCCCGGAACCGCCGCTATACGATCCGCCGAACGCGCCGATCGCACCGGTATTTTCGCTAACGAGAAAAATAAATCTTACACGCGGTCACGATCGCCGCGATCGTGCACAAGACATGCGTGCGATCGTCGGTGGAGCCCCGTTAAGCGACATCCCGAACCTGTATCGACTGACTCGCCCAGGCAAATCAACACTAGGCGTGCAACCTCAAACCAACGCGATGGAACGTCGCGATCCGGCCGAAAACGATAAGGAACACGGATCAAAAGACGACGCTCCAAGAAACACTGTCGCGGACGAGATAGTGCCCGAAATCGGTATAGGAAACGGCGTCGACGAAGGATCCGTTATTCCGACCAAAACGGACGATCGCACCACGACGGATGCCGCAACCGCCGCGACAACCAGAAGAACACTGAATGTCGATGGACAGCCCAGCCAATGGGACGATGCCATGTTCCGCCATTCTCCTTCCACAGCGATTTCTTTTAAATTATTAGATCGAAGAATCGAAGAAAGCATTCCGTTAGACGTTCAAACAGCCATATTCGATTTGATGATCGTAGGCCGTTTGGCAGACAACATCATTGACGCCGCCGTCGATCCCGCTGTAGCACGCGAGACAATGGATACGCTGATCGAATTTTTGCTCGATAGCGACGCACCAGATTTGGCTTGGGACAAGGATATGTACCGGCGCAGCGCCCACCGCTTGAGACAATACATGTCCACCCACGACCTGCAAGGAACCGCCAAATTAGTGCAGGAAGTCGATGTCTTCACGCGGATTGCTATGCGACAACGAGACTATCTTTCTCCCGCTGCATATGCCGCCTACGGCCGTCTGGAAGGCAAAACGGTGGCGTCGATGATGTTGGCATTGTTACCGCAAGCGTTACGCGACAATCCGCTGAATCAGCCTGCGTTTCAATGGTATTTGCGTCTTTCGCAGTTTGCCAACACAGTCGACAACATACTCGATCTACCGACGGACGTGGCTGCTCATCGCATAAATGTAAATAAATCTCTGAGCACATACGCCGCGCTAAGCCGCGCTGCCTTAGCGGATTTGTTGCCAACGATTAGAGGTTTGACCATCGAAGAACACAAAGAGTTACTGAAAATAGCGTTTCGTATAATCCGCCATCGGAAAAAATAACGTTTTTATTTTCTCATCGCTGGACGTTCTATTTCTCATCCACATTGCAACAAAGCGTACGATTTCCTGGACAGCGGAATAACGTCAATGCATCGTCGGCGTGGGTTCTTCTAACGATCGTTGCCAAGCGCCGAATTCTGCCGTCGGCACAATAGACGTCGATCGCTGATCCAGCCCCTCGTCGCTCAACGCCATCACGCTGCCTAATACTCGTCGTCCTTGTTCGCGCCAAATACCTCCATTGTCTATTTTCATCGCGATGGTATGGACGACAAACACGACCGCGACATCCTCGTTTGAATACTTCGTTGCGGTTCGCTCCACTACCGTTCGCGCACGTTCGATGAACGCGACAACGTCTTGCAATGCCTCTCGCTCTTTCGCGCGTGGCACACTCCAATAGAGCAGTAACGAACGTTGCGTGAACGCGTACAACAACGGTACGCCCTTGAATAATGGCGACGTTAAGACGGCGAGACGCGTCAAGCCGGCGATCTTTTTCAAATCGGCGCCGAGTCGTAATCGGAGCGTACGTCGACGTACACGCAAACGACATTCCATTAATACGATACGGCATTCGTTGCCTTCATCGAGCAAGTCCGAGAACAGCGGATGTCCGCTGCGGCGATACGACAACAACGAACTATTGAAACGCGCAATGGCGAAATACGCCAGCAAGAAAGCAAACGGCGCCGTGAGATCCACGAACAGCGCGGACACGTTTAGGAATAGGTACGACACGGCGAGAAACGCGGTTTGTAAAATCGTAAAGACGAGCGCGATCAAGCGCTGATCGATGTTATAAATGAAGGTAATTGCCAATATCGTCACCGCGATCGCGGTCACTAGTACGTATATCCACGACGGCAACTCCTCCAACCAATCGCCGTTCTTCAAGTTGTCTAACGCGGTCGCGAGAATTTCCACGCCGGGATGAACTTTCGCCACCGATGTCGGTTTGTAATCGAACAACGACGGCGCGGTCGAGCCGATAATGACGATTTTGCCGGCGAATTCGTCGACAGGGCGCGTGCGTTTTTTCCTCTGTAAGTCCAGATACACCTCGTGAAACGACACGTGACGATAGCTCGGCGGACGGCCGCGCCAATTGAGCAAGATGTCGTATTTATCCGGCGGCGCATGACCGAGCGCCTGTGCAACGTTGGCCGGCAGCGAACCGACGCGCCAGCCGTATTCGTCGGCGTAAACCGCATAAGTCCGTACTACACCGTCGTCGTCGGCAAGCAAATTATTTGTTCCTAAACGCAGCCCGGTCACGGCGTCGGCGAAGTACGGCAGCACCATGGCGATCGTCGCCTCCGGCGCCGCGTCGTCACTGAGTTTCTGCACGCCCGGCAACTGGTTCACACGCAAGCGGCTACGCACATCGGCCTCTTGCACCAGACGGATCATCGGGAAATAGGTATTGTCCGTGCCAGCGACGGTGCCGCCGAAATATTTATCGGCGTCAGCGTTGAACACATCGGGATCACTAAAGGCGATGTCGAACACGATCGCTTTTGGTTTTTGTGCGGCGAGACCTTCCACAAGTTCGCCCATGATCGTGCGCGGCCACGGCCAGCGGCCGTATTCCGGCGCCATCGCCGCGAGCGCCGGCTCGTCGATGTCGAGAATCACGATCTCGGCGTCGGCGATAGGCACGTGCAGCCGTTGCTTCATGATGAGATCGTATGCCCTGTTTTTCATTCCGTTCGTGGCACCGCCC